>JAGTVF010000144.1 GCA_018224315.1 Desulfobacterales bacterium
AAATACGATCTGCGCCGTTCCTCCAGGGGACGATCAATCCCCTGAAGGGTTATAAAGGCATCTTGAGTCGCTCCAGTTTCACGTATAGGCTGAAAAATCCATTTTCAAGGGCACACCAAGCCACTGAAGGCAAGAGAATAGGTATCATGGCGGCCTCCTCCGATCATTTTCGTCTCCGGAAAGCCAAACTCCTATCTGTTCTTTGAAAGGAATCGGCATGGCATCTTCCTGTTGAGGCTAAAAGCCTTTTAAATAAAGCCACAAAAAAAAGCCGGACCGCTATGAAAGTGGCGGTCCGGCTATCGTAACCGAATTGAAGGTGAGCACAGGAGTCGATCAGACCCGTGACTTTCCGTCCCAGTCTTACGACTGGTTTGGCTTTATCATAATCCTTATATGTGCCTTAAAATTACGGGTGTCAAATATTTTGGGCAAATTTTTAAAAAATTTTTTCCGATGTTGTAAAATGCACACTCCGGCTATCATGGCTCTACCCTGCATATGTCTTATCTCCTGCACATTGCCGGGAAAAGTGTTGCCATGCGAGCAGAGATTAAAGCCCAGTAGTTCAAAGCGTTCATTTCAGGTATTGAGGTATTTTAAAAAATCTGTCTCAATCCGGTCTGGTGACTCTATCCAGCGGACCTCGGCATCATATTCTGCAGTATTGGGGGAAGGTAAAAAAATAATCTGTTGCCCGTGTTCTTTATGGTCTATATAGAAGATTCCGTTGCTGGATCGAGCCACTGAGAATCTTTCAAATTCATGAATTACCTGCATGTTACCATCTCCTTTTTTATTTCCTGATGTCCAGAGAAAGAAGGGGATCGATCAAAGGGAACGCCGAAAAGTAACCACCTTGCGCGCATCCAGCACCATAGCCTCTCCCCTGGCCGGATTTCTTCCTCTCCTGGGAGCCTTATCTTTCATCTAAAATTTTCCGAAGCCGGAGACAAGGACATCTTCACCGCATTCAAGGCTGTTCTTTATAATTTCCAGAAGGGTCTTGAAAAGTTCAGCGGATTCTTTCTTGGAAAATCCAAAATCGTTGATTCGCGCGATAATTTTATTTTTTGTCAGGGACATAGAGTCTCCTGACTTGAAGAGTGAACATATATTCCGGAACTTGTCAATTAAAACTATATTTTATAGGGATTTATGAGGCATAGAAAAATTCAGGCCGGCTTTTCATCCGATTTGAAAGGCTGGTAACTGCTTTGGTGGCATCCGGAATTATTTTTTAGTATTAAATTCAATGTATTATTTTCTAATCTGTCTTGCCCCCGGTTTCTACCGGCAGCACGCCAGGGTCTTTCCCGTGGCCCGGCTCTGAAACGCCCGGATTATGGTGCGGCCACGGTGTTTTCGGCTATGAAATCTTTTCCGTATTTCTGGGCAAAAAAAGTAATCCCGGGCACCTGTATCAGGTAGGCAACAATGAGTACAAACATAACAGCTGCTGCCTGTTCAACAGGAAAAGATGAAAGGGCAATGGCAATGGCAATATTGATATGCCGTGCAACAGAGGTATAAACCAGGACGAGTCCTTTTTCGCTGCCAACGGCATTTGTTTTGACAAGCTGTTTCATCCAGAAAACCGATACCCCATACATCAGGGCATAGTAGAGCAGCACCGGAATCACGGCTGCAATCAGGGCTCCGGGGTTTTCAAGAAGCATGGTGTTTCTTTGCTGAGACATCACAAGGAAAGTAAGCACCAGAATGCCCGCGGCGGTCAAAGTGGAAGTGCCCGGTTTGACGCTGGAAGCAAAAAAGGCCTCCCCTTTTAACCTGATGATCACTTTTCTTGCAATTGCCCCAATGACCAGCGGTACGAAAAAAACCACAACAATATTTTTGACAATCATCACGGTATTGATTTCAACAAACTGATCCGCAAGAAAGGGAAAGATAAAGGGCAGTCCTATAAAAGCGGCAAAAAGAATGTTCAGGGGCGTCAGGTAAACAGCGGTTGCAACACTGGCATTTGAAAATGAGGTCCAGGCAACGCTCATGGCGCTTGTGGGAATAACCGAAATCAATATAAGACCTGTAAAAAAAAGCGGCTGATCTTTTAAAAACAAATATCCGGCCATAAAAGGCCGGAGAGACCAGAAAATTTAAGAAAATACTGCAGAAAACAGGCCTGGGCTCTTTGAAGTGCGCAAAGATTTCACCAAAATCCGTATTGATCATCGCCGGAAAAATCACAAGCGCCACAACGATAAATATCAGAAGTGATTTCGAAGTGTTTAGCCCGCCGTGAAAATATACCACAGAAAGACCGCCCAAAAGGGCGATCAGAATAAAATAATGAAGATATTTTTTAAGAAACATTGCTCCGGCCTGTCTATGAGGTTTTATGGCAGCACAAAGTTAACAGATTCGGCAATTGTTGTTACTGGAACCGTTTTTATAAATCATTTTCAATAATTGTGCCATGATTGCAAAGAAATCCAAAATCGCTTTAAAGAAGCCGTAAATAGCGTCATTTATGGATTTCCGACTGGCGTTGACTTCCAGGGGGCCGGTTTTTGGCCGGCCAACGTAACGGATTGCAGCGTAAACGTTTAAATGGTAACGTTATTTCTGTTGCCGGCAATCTCCAGGCATGCCGGATTGGCCCGTCAGAACAGCAGAAAAACAAACCAACCGGCACTGCCGCCATCCGGCTTGGATTTTGCTTCTTGCAGGTAAACAAGACAAATGGACATGTTTAACCCGGAAAGGAGTCTGATATATGAAAACACTGATTATTTGCTTTTCCCAGACCGGCAATACGCACAAAATCGCAGAATGCATTTACCAGGGCATCACAGGGGCAAAAAGCCAGTGCGAGATGAAGACACTAAAGGAGACAGACCCTGAATCCCTGTGGGAATATGATCTCATTGGACTCGGAGCCCCGGTGTTCTGGTATAAGGAGCCGCTGAATGTGCAGGATTTTATTGAAACATTGCCGGAACAAAACAGCCGGCATTGGTTTGTGTTCTGCACCCATGCCAATGTAATCGGCAATTTTTTCCCTTCCATAACAGAGAAGCTGAGCAAAAGGGGCGCCAAGGTCATCGGGTTTCACCACAGTTATGCGGATCTAACGGTTCCGTTTTATCCCTACCCGAGCTACACCACCGGTCACCCGGATGAAATCGATTTTCAGGAGGCCAAAGCCTTTGGCCGCAATATTGTGGAGCGCAGCGTTCAGATTCAAAAAACCGGGGATGATGGACTGATTCCCGAGCCCGGCCCGGTGTCTTCGGAGGAATGGATCGAGGAGAGCAAAACCATGACAAAGGAGAAAATCAGCCAGATCATACCCGAATTTACGATTAACACGGAAACCTGTATCCGGTGCCGCCTGTGCGAGGAAAACTGCCCGGTCGGCGGC
This sequence comes from Desulfobacterales bacterium, assembly GCA_018224315.1. Classification (GTDB taxonomy): domain Bacteria; phylum Desulfobacterota; class Desulfobacteria; order Desulfobacterales; family Desulfosalsimonadaceae; genus Desulfosalsimonas. Next base: position 3,389 of record JAGTVF010000144.1, read on the forward strand.
ATTGACATTGACGCGGAGCCGCCGCGCATTCAGGACCCCTGTATTTATTGCTGGCGCTGCGTGAGCATTTGTCCCACACTTTCGGTGGAAGCCGACTGGGCGCCGCTTGCGGCAATGGCGCCGGCCAATTACGCCCGGTACAGAAAAGAGCTGGACAAGGCCGCAGCCCGGGGGGAGTTTCGATGGTTACTAGATCCCGATACCATTGATCTCAATGATCCGCTTTATAAGCAATGGCAGCGGCAATTGAAAAACAAAGAAAACAAAAAAAAGAAATAACACAAATCCACAGCGCTGCTATTGTGCGCGCAGCCGCTCAAGGAGTTTGGCAGAGGGATAACCGTCTGCGGCCAGATCATGGTTCTGCTGGAAGGCACGGATGGCAGCCCGGGTGCGCGGGCCGGCCACGCCGTCTGCCGGGCCGGCGTCAAAGCCCAGGCGGTTTAAGTTCTGCTGGATTTCTTTGATCTGATTTCGTGAAAGGGTTTCATCGGCTGCATCCGGACCGAAAAAAACAGGCGGCAGTCCAACAATGCGGTCTGCAAGATGGCCCACGGATATGGCATAGTTCACAGAACGGTTCCAGCGCATGATGGCCCGGAAATTGTCAAACACAAGAAATGCCGGGCCGCTTTCCCCCTGGGGCAAAACAACCGATCCCTGCGTTTCCGTTTCGGTAAGCGCCGTGCCGTCTGCGGCCTGCACACCCAGGTCCTTCCATTCTTCCACGCTTTTTTTCGTATCCAGGGAGGCAAGGGACAGGTCAAAGTCCTTTGGAAGCCGCACCTGACGCCCCCAGTTTTGGTCCGGCTGCCAGCCGATGCGGGAAAGAAAGTTGGCGGCAGAAGCAAAGGCGTCGGGCAGGCTGCCCCATATATCCTTGCGTCCGTTTCCCGTATAGTCTGTGGCGTAATGGTTAAATGTGGATGGCATAAACTGCATGTGCCCCATGGCCCCGGCCCAGGAGCCGGTCATATCCTGCGGGTGCACATGGCCCTGGTCAATTATTTTCAGCGCGTGGATGAGCTCGGCCCGGAAAAAATCAGCCCGCCGCCGGTCATAAGCCAGCGTGGCAAGCGCCTCAACCGCCTGAAATCCGCCCATGTGGGCGCCGAAATGGGTCTCCAGTCCCCAGAAGGCAATTAGATAGCGCGGGGCAACCCCGTATTCATCGTAAATATTTTCAAGAAGGTTCCGGTGTTTTTCCAGCAGGGCCCGGCCCCGGTAGATCCGCTCCCGGGTGACCCGCCGGCTCAGGTAGCTGCGGAAACTCCGGGTGAATTCGGGCTGGCGGCGGTCTAACTCCACCACCCGGCGGATCGGGGCAATATCGCCCAGGGCTGCATCCAGGGTTTTTTCGGATATGCCCGCTTTTTTCGCCTCAATTCGCAGTCCGTCGAGCCATTTGTAAAAATCCCGGTCGGATACAGCGTCATCGGCTTTGCCAGGCTGCCCGGCCCAGGCGGTCTGCAGACCCGCAGCCGCAACCAGGGCAACGAGCACAGCTGCTGCAATACCAGATAAAAACCTGCCGGCTGCACGCCTTTTGGCGCATTGAAATATCATGGATGCGGCTTCCTTGAGAGCTTCATGGAGTTGCGCCTGTGGCGCTGTATTTTTTGCCCCGGTTTTCAGAGGTTAACAGTTTTCTGTATGCTCCATAGCCTTCGGCCTCCAGCGAATCGGCCGGGATAAAGCGCAATGCCGCGGAGTTGATGCAATAGCGTTTGCCTGTGGGCGGCGGACCGTCGTCAAACACGTGGCCCAGATGGGAGCCGGCAATGCGGCTGCGCACCTCCGTGCGGGTCATAAACAGGCTCACATCAGCTTTTTCCACCACTGCATCCGGGGCAACGGGCCGGGTGAAACTGGGCCAGCCGGTACCGGACTTGAACTTGTCTGTGGAGGCAAAAAGCGGCTCACCCGACACAATATCCACGTATAGCCCGGGCTCGGTGTTGTCCCAGTAAGCGTTGTCAAACGGCCGCTCCGTCCCATTTTCCTGTGTAACGTGATATTGCAGCCTTGACAACCGTTTTCGGATCTCCTCGTCAGGGGGGCGGTTCCAGGACGTCCCGGGCGGGGTGTCACCGGGCCCATAAGCTTTTGATTTGTGATTTTTCTGCCAGTGTTTTTTGATAAAGCGGTCCCGGCCGGATCCGTAACGATACATCTTGTAGCGCAGGGGATTTTTTTCGTGATAATCCTGGTGATAGGCCTCTGCCAGGTAAAATGTGGTATACGGCTGGATCTCTGTGGCAACCGGGGCGGCAAACCGGCCCGATTCGTCAAGTGCGGCTTTTTCCGCTTCTGCCCGGTCTTTTTGGTCTTTGGAATGAAAAAAAATCACGGACCGGTACTGGGGTCCACGATCAGCAAACGAGCCGTCGGCATCGGTGGGATCGATTTGACGCCAGAAAACGTCAAGCAGTTGGTCATAGGTGATGAGCGCCGGGTCATAGGTGATCTGCACGGCTTCCACGTGTCCGGTTGCACCCGAGCTGACCTCCTCGTATGTGGGGTTCTCCATATTGCCGCCGGCATATCCGGAAACCACGGAACTCACCCCTTCAAGATTTTCAAAGGGCGGGACCATGCACCAGAAGCAGCCACCGGCAAATGTTGCAATGCGCGTTTCTGCGGATTGATCCGTTGTGTTCATTGCGTGGGACTCCTTTTGTTGCGATGTGTCAAAACCCGTGAAAAAAACCGCTGCTGCCGCAATTACCAGCAGACAGGTCAGTATTTGCACTTTTATTTTCATCAACGGCTGTCCTTTGCCTTTTTGTATAAATCCGTCTCTGGACCAATAAGATAATACGGATGCGGCATCCGGCAATCTATGGTTTGATATTTTTGGTTTGAATTGATATCTGAAAAGGAAAACAAAAGGCAGGACAATGGCAGAAAACAAGACCGTAACCGATTGTATCGTGTTTCCCCTGGATCTGCCCACCGTAGCGGAGGCTGCCGGCTATGTCCGGCAGCTTTCGGGCCGGGTGGGGATGTTTAAGATCGGCCTGGAGCTGTTTATCGCCGGCGGGGGGCAAATCATTGAAATCATCCGTGAATGCGGGGATTCGGCCATCTTTCTGGATCTGAAGCTCCACGACATTCCGGCCACCGTGGGCCGTGCCATGGAGCGCATTGCCGCATGGGATGGGGTGGCATTTGCCACGGTGCATTGCGGGGAGTCTCCGGCCATGCTCAAAGCCGCGGTCAGCGCCAGCAGCGGCCGGGTGGGCGTGCTGGGGGTCACGGTTTTGACAAGTGTTTCCGGAAATGATTTGCAAAATGCCGGCTTTGATCCGGTCTATGCCGATAATCCCGGGGCTCTGGTCATGAAGCGGGCCCAGATGGCCCGGGATGCCGGCTGCGCCGGAGTTGTCTGTTCGGGGCGGGAGTCTGCGGCCATCAAGGCCGAATTCGGCAAAAATTTTATCACCATGGTGCCGGGTATCCGGCCGGACTGGTCTGCGGGAAAAGAGGATCAAAAACGGGTGGTCACCCCGGCTGCGGCCGTGCAAAGCGGGGCGGATTACCTGGTTATCGGACGGCCCATCCGGGACGCAAAAGATCCCGGAAAAGCCGCGGAACAAATCGCCGCTGAAATCCGGGCCGCCGCAGGCGGCGGCATCGGGTAAGCCCGGGCTTAAATGCCGAAAAACAGCCGCTTGACAACCAGTGCCAGGATCACCGCGGCCACAATGAGCACCACGATGAGCTGGTCAGGGGAAAAGCTTTTCATGGCCTGATTTGCACTGCCTCCTGCCGGCGCGTTACTCGTTGTCGAGATCAAATGCCGTGTGAAGGGCCCGAACGGCCAGTTCCGTGTATTTTTCCTCTATCACGCAGGAAATCCGGATTTCCGAGGTGGAAATCATCAGGATGTTGATGTTTTCCGCAGAAAGGGTGGCAAACATTTTTGAGGCCACCCCGGAGTGGCTGCGCATGCCCACCCCGATCACCGAAACCTTTGCGATGTTTTCGTCGCCGAGCACTTCTTCGGCCCCGATTTCCTCTGCCACCTTTTTTTCAATCTCCATGGCTGCGGCAAAGTCGGACTTGGGAACCGTAAATGTCAGATCGGTCATATGGCTCAAACGGGTGTTCTGGATGATCATGTCCACCCCGATGCCGGCTTCGGCGACGGGGGCAAGGATCTTTGAGGCAATGCCCGGCTTGTCGGGCACCTTGCGCAGGGTGATGCGGGCCTCGTTTTTGTTGTGGGTAACCCCGGAGACCACTACCTTTTCCATATTGGCATCTTCATGAACCACCATGGTTCCTTCCTCCTCGTTAAACGATGACCGGACGTGCAGGGGCACGTTGTATTTTTTGGCAAACTCCACGGACCGGATCTGGAGGACCTTGGCCCCCAGGCTGGCCATTTCCAGCATTTCATCATAGGAAATGCGCGACAGCTTGCGCGCCTTGGCGCAGATGTTGGGGTCAGCCGTGTAAATGCCGTCCACATCCGTGTAGATTTCGCACTGATCGGCCTTTAAGGCTGCGGCCACGGCCACCGCAGACGTATCTGATCCGCCCCGGCCCAGGGTGGTGATATCGCCCTGGGCGTCCACACCCTGAAATCCGGCCACCACCACGATGTTGCCACCGGAGAGCAACTCCTTGATGCGCCGGGCGCCAATTTCCTGGATTCGGGCGCGGTTATAGCTGCTGTCGGTCAATATCTCGGCCTGGTAGCCAAGCATGGAGCGGGCCTGGTATCCCAGGGCCTGAAGCGTCATGGCCATTAGCGACACCGTGGTCTGCTCGCCTGTGGCCAGAAGCACATCCATTTCCCGGCAGTCAGGGGTGCCGCAGATATTGCCGGCCATGGATATCAACTGGTCGGTGACACCGCTCATGGCAGACAAAATCACCACAACGTTGTTTCCGGCATCCCGGGTTCGGGCCACGCGTTTGGCCACGTTTCGGATCCGGTCCAGGTCGCCCACCGAAGTTCCGCCGTATTTTTGCACGATCAGCGCCATATTGCGTTATCCTCGCAGAAATTGAAATTCCTTTGTTTTTTGTAAGGCTCCTACCAGATTTGGGGCATCCGGTCCATAAAAATTCAGCACAAACCCGCGCCGGTCATTTCCGCAGACCCGGATCCGGATAAAGATATCCGGGCTGAGATCGGCAAAGTCCAGGCGCTCAGCCCATTCCACGGCTACCACGTTTGAACCCTCAAATATGTCGTCAAAACCCAGGTCCTCGAGATCCCCGCCGCCGTCAATGCGGTAGAGATCCACGTGAAACAGCCGGCGGTCACCCGGATATTCATTGATCAGGGTGTAGGTGGGGCTGGTGACAGCCACGGACGCATCCACCCCCAGGCCCCGGGCCAGGCCCTGAACAAAAACAGTCTTGCCCGCTCCGAGATCCCCGCCAAGGCCGATCACGCAAGGTCCCTGCCGATTCTGCTGCCGGATGCAGGCGCCTAGGGCCGCGCCCAAATCAAAACTCTGGGCGTGGCTTTGGGAGCTTGTCTTTAATACGGCCCGGGGTTGGGGGAAATCTTTTGGCATATCAGAGCAGGGGCCGGCAGTCATGGGCCATGTCCGTAAATGCGCCGGAATCAATGGCGCCAAAAGTTTCCGGCAAATGGTCCATAACGTCTCCGGCCATGTATCCGACCGGTCCGCGCCTTTTGGCCAGCAGGTCTGCGGCGGCGCCGTGCAGGTACACGCCAAGATGGCAGGCGGCATCCGCTGCCACCCCCTGGGCAATAAATCCTGCGATCATACCGGTTAATATATCACCCATGCCGCCTGAGGCCATGCCCGGGTTGCCCGTGGGGTTTACGAAAACCCGGCCGTCGGGGTGGGCGATCACGGTGCGCGCACCCTTGAGCACCAGGTGCACTTCGTGGGCTTCGGCAAAACCCCTGGCTGCGGCCACCCTGTCTGCTTGGATTTCAGTCGTGGAAAGGCCTGTCAGCCGGGCCATTTCTCCGGGATGCGGGGTGAGAATGATTTCGGCGCGCTTGTTTTTCAGTACCCCCGGGCACCCGGCCAGGTTGTTTAACCCGTCTGCATCCACCACCACGGGAACAGGGCTTTTTTCAATCAGGGCGCACACCAGTTCCCGGGTGGTGTCGGCCGTTCCCATACCCGGGCCCAGAGCCAGACAGGTCTTGTCTGAAAGCATGGAAACAAGGGGCTCCAGGCTGTCTTTGCCCAGAATCCCGCCCCGGGCTTCTGCCAGGGGGTGGGTCATGGTTTCTAAACCCCGGGTCTCTGCGATGGTGTTGATGCTTTCGGGCACGGCCAGGGTCACCAGGCCCGCCCCGGCGCGCATGGCCGCAGTGGCGGTCATCACAGCAGCCCCGGATTTGCCGGTGCTGCCGGCGGCCACCAGCACGTGGCCGGTCTGCCCCTTGTGGCTCTGTTGGTCCCGGGCCGGCAGCCGGGAGCGGATCCACCCGGAGGTGAGCACCCGGTGCCGGGGCTTTGCGGCCCGGACAATATGGGGGGGGATGCCGATGTCAATGATAAACAGTTTTCCGGTGTATCGGGCTCCGGGCAGCAGCATATGGCCAAGCTTGGCAAAGGCGAACGTGGCCGTGGCATCCGCCTTTATACAGATACCGCAGGGCTGGCCGGTTTCTGTGTGCAGCCCGGAAGGGATGTCCACGCTAAACACCGGGGCGGGTGCCTGGTTGATGAAATCAATGACGTCTCTGAAATACCCCTTTACCTCGGAATCCAGGCCTGTGCCCAAAATGGCATCCACTATCAGATGACAGCCGGCGATTTCCTCCTTGTACCGGCTGAAGGTAAGGTCGTCGGGCATTTCTGTGACCGGTATGCCCAGGGTTTCAATGTGCTTGAAATTGGCGGCCGCATCTCCCCTTAGCCGATCCCGGGAAGCCAGCAGGTAGACGGCCGCATCCACGCCGTGGGAGGCAAGGTAGCGGGCGATCACAAATCCGTCTCCGCCGTTGTTGCCCTTTCCGGCGATCACGGCCACCCTGCAGCTATAGATATCCGGCCAGGTATCAAAAATGGCGCGCACCGCGCCCCGGCCGGCGTTTTCCATGAGCACCCGGCCGGGCAGGCCGAAGGTTTCAATGGTTTGCCGGTCCATTTCCCGCATTTCATCGGCTGTCAGGATATACATCACAACTCCTTGATCCGTTTGCGCATCTCCTGTACGGCCTTTTCCATGCCAGCCAGGGCGGCCCTGGAGACAATGGAATGGCCGATGCTGAACTCGTCAATGGTTTGGGTGCCGGTAAACCATCCGATGGTGTTATAGCAAAGCCCGTGACCGGCATTGACCCCCAGGCCCAGCTCATGGGCCAGGTCTGCGGCATCTGTTATGGCTGAAAACTGGGCTTTTTTGTCCGCCGGATCACCGGCATCGCAGAATGCGCCCGTGTGGATTTCCACCATGTCCGCGCCGGTATCGGCGGCTGCCCGGATTTGTTCGGCATCCGGGTCGATAAACAGGCTTACCGGAATGGCCGTGGTGTGAAGGGCGGCAACAGCATTTTGGGTGGCCTCTGCCAGGCCGCGCACATCAAGGCCCCCTTCGGTGGTCAGCTCGGCTCGGTTTTCCGGCACCAGGGTCACCAGATCGGGCCTGAGGTCCCCGGCAATGGCGATCATTTCATCAGTTGCCGCCATTTCAAGGATGAGCCGCGATTGCACGGTTTTTCTCAGCAAATACACGTCCCGGTCCTGTATATGGCGTCGGTCTTGGCGAAGATGAACCACAATGCCGTCCGCCCCGCCGAGTTCGGCCAGCACGGCCGCATGCACCGGGTCCGGGTAAGCGGTGGCACCTCCCCTTGCCTGGCGCAGGGTTGCAATGTGATCCACGTTGACTGCCAGTCCGGCCATGGTGTTTTCCTTTCTTTTTCTTTGTTTCTGACCTGTTGTGTCAATCCGCTCAGGCCGGGGTGATCATCTGCCCCGGGTTTTCCGGCAGATTGCTTTTTTTTAAATGATTTGTCAAAGCCCGGCTTTTTTCCCCCATCTGCCGGGCATCGGCATCATTGGTTTCATGGTCGTATCCCAGAAGATGTAAAATACCATGAATCAATAGTTCGGTAAACCGCTCGGCCATGGGGTAACCCGCATCCAGGGCCTCTTTTTCCGCGGTCTGAAGCGAGATGATCACGTCTCCGAGCAGCTCGGGCTGCAGGTCCGGAAAATCGGGCTCTCCCATGGGAAAGGCAATCACGTTGGTGGGCCCGGAGCGGTTGAGGTATTGGCGGTTGATCTCTGCGATCTGCTTGTCGTCTGTGATCACAAGGGAGAGTTCGGCTTCAGCCTTGTCCAAGGCGTTTAAGAGTTCCCGGGCGGTCGTCTGTATTTGATCCGTTGATATTTTGTAAAGACTCTGGTTGTTTGTGATCAGAACGGCCATTTTTTTCCTTTGCACTGCCTGGGGTTGGCTTTTCCGGGTATTCGATCCTGTGATGATAGATGCCGGTTAAGATTTTCATAAAGCTTTTGGCAATATGATGCAGGTCTTTTAAGGTCAGGGGGCATTCATCAAGCTGGTTGTCTGAGAAGGTCTTGTTGATCAGCTGCTGCACCAGGCCCTGGATGCGCGATGGCGTGGGGTGCTCCACTGTACGTGCGGCGGCTTCCACCTGGTCGGCGAGCATGACCAGCGCGGTTTCCTTGGTCTGCGGCTTGGGGCCCGGGTAGCGGAAGTTGTCGATGTTGACCGGCTGGTCTTTTTTCTGTTTTTTGGCCTTTTCGTAGAAATAGCTGATCAGGCTGGTGCCGTGGTGCTGGCGGATCCCGTCGATGATTTCCTGGCCCAGCCCGTTGGCCCTGGCCATCTCCACACCGTTTTTCACGTGCGAGATCAGAATCAGACACGACATGGACGGGGCCAGCTTGTTGTGGATGTTTTTGCCCTCGTTCTGGTTTTCAATAAAGTGAAGAGGGTTTTTGAGCTTGCCGATATCGTGGTAGTAGCCGCAAACCTTTGCCAGAAGGGGGTTGGCTCCGATCTCAGAGGCTGCTGCCTCCACCAGAGAGCCTACGATAACGCTGTGGTGATAGGTGCCGGGCGCCTCTAACATCAGCCGCCGCATCAGGGGCTGGTCCAGGTTGGACAGCTCCAGAAGCGTACTGTCTGTGGTAAAGCCGAATCCCATTTCCACCAGCGGAGCCACCCCGATGGTGACAATGCTTGCGCTGATGCCGCCGATAAAGGCAAATGTCCAGTCCCAGAAAATTTCCGGCACACCGAGGTTGAGGCTGTAGATATTGATGATGGACACCAGCGCCATGTTAAACAGACCCAGCTTGGCCCCGGTTTTGATCAAGTCCCTGCGGTGCCGGCAGTGGCGCGACCAGTAGGCCCCCATCACGCTGTTTATCAGAAAATAAAGGCTCATGAGATAGGCGTTTTCAAACAGCAGGCCCGTGAGCAGGGCCGTGACCGCGGCAAGGGGAAATGCCACGGAAAAGCCCATGAACTGGCAGATGATCATGGCCCCGGCGGCCAGCGGAATGCCGTAGAACATGCAGGAAGCATTCAGGGAAAATGTCATCTCCTCTGACAGGGACACGGCCAGGGAAACCGAAACCTGTGCGATCAGAAAGGCGCTGACCATGACCGCGGCCAGAAACAAAAGCCGGCCTGAGGGGTTGTGCGTTATTTCCGGGCGGTGGCGCAGATGGATGAGATAGGTGACCATCAGCAGGACAAAAATGATCAGCCCGGTGCCCAGGGCCTTTCCCAGAAGCTGCTTTTTTCCCCCCTGGTGGGCTATGGCCTGGAGCTTGAGCATGTCGGTTTCTGAGATGCGCTCGCCTTCCCGCAGAATCATCTCGCCCTTCTTGATCTGGTACATGATGGGCTTGATGGATTTTTCCGCGGCATCCCGCCGTTTTTCGGTTTCGCTTTTATTTAAGGTGATATTGGGCTGCACCAGGCGCTGGGTAAAGTCCACGACCAGGTTGACCAGGTTGTATTCCATGCCCTTTAGCATGGGATCGCCGATGATGCGCACCATGGTCTTGGCCTGGTCCAGGCTGTAGAACTGACGAAGGTTGGTAATGTGGCGCTCGTCTCCGCTCCCCACTGTCTTCAAGACAATGCCCCGGTCGTTTTCCCGCAGCAGCAGTTCCTTGTTGGAAACCACCCCGTTTGACATCACCTCGGTGAGAATCCGGCTGATGAGCTGGGCAATTTCCGGGGAGAATTCCTCATTGACCAGAATGCTGTAGGCACCGTTGCTGATGGAAATGCCCAGGGCCTTTTCAAAGGCCTGCTTTTTTTGCCAGGCTTGTTTTTGCAGATTTAGCTTCCGGGTACTGGCCACTGCTTCTGACACCGGGTCGCTTTCCTGTCGGCCAAGAGCCGGGGGTTGTTCAAAAATCGCCCGGGGGATGGCAAATGCTTTGTTAACACGTTGTTTTAACTGGTCGATCAGGGAAAGGTCATGGTCGTAGACCGTAAGCACCTGGTCTCGGCTTTCCTGCTGCTTTTGGCGGGAGGCCCTCTCGTCCTCGATGAAAAACTCCCTGGGGGCCTTGATGTTTTCATCGGCAATGTCGCCGGTCTGATATGGGGGCTGCATGACGATGAGCTTGGGATAAAAGATCAGCGTGGAAACAAGGGTGGCCGCAGCCAGGATACCGAGGACAATCCAGGCCGTGAGATTGGGTTTTCTAACTGAAATATCGGTGCGTTGAAAGATGTTCATCGGCGTCCTGGCAAGAAAGGCTGTTATTGCCTGTGGCTATCAGCGGCCTGGTTTTCATTGCGCTCATAGGCATCAATGATTTTCTGCACCAGCTTGTGGCGCACCACGTCTCGCCTGGAAAAAAAGACAAACTCAATGCCGGCGATCCCGGCCAGCAGTTCCTTGGCTTCCACAAGCCCGGAGGCCCGGTTCTTGGGCAGGTCGCTCTGGGTGATGTCTCCGGTGATCACGGCCTTGGAGTTAAACCCGATGCGGGTGAGAAACATCTTCATCTGCTCGGAGGTGGAATTCTGGGCTTCATCTAAGATGATAAAAGCGTCATTCAAGGTCCGGCCCCGCATAAAGGCCAGGGGGGCCACCTCGATGACGCCCTGCTCGATAAGCCCGCCGGCTTTTTCAAAGGGCATCATGTCATGCAGTGCATCATATAATGGTCGCAGGTAAGGATTGACCTTTTCGGCCAGGTCCCCGGGCAGAAACCCCAGGGCCTCGCCGGCTTCCACCGCAGGCCGGGTGAGGATGATCCGGCTGACCTTTTTTTTGGCCAGGGCGGCCACGGCCATGGCCATGGCCAGATAGGTTTTCCCCGTTCCTGCCGGGCCGATGCCAAAGACGATGTCGTGGTTGCGCACCGCATCAATGTATTCTTTTTGAACCGGGCTCTTGGGGGTGATGGTGCGCCGGCCCGAAGTAATGTAAACCGTATCCAGAAAAATGTCTTTTAATTTGATGCTGCAGTCCCGGCACAAAACATTGGCCGCATAATCCACATCATTGGGATAAACCGGGTATCCTTCCTTTAACAGACCGTAGAGCTGGTTTAAAATCTCGCAGGCCAGTTCGGCTGAAACAGAGTCGCCTTCCACCAGCACCCCGTTTCCCCGGGCATGGATCGTTGCCCCGGAGGATTCGGCAATGCGCTGCAGGTTGGCGTTATGGGTGCCAAACAGGCTCCGGGCCAGGGTTGTGTCCGGAAAGTTGAGTTCGGTACGGGTTTTTTCCTGGTAATTCATCATAAAGTGCCATGCTGTGGCATAAAAAGTTTTATATTCGTCAAAAAACAGCGCGTTCAAATTTTTATTTTTGCTGCTGTTTATGGGTCCTGTATATCACGGGCAGTTTGGTTTTTGCAATTGCCAAAATACGGCCTGTGCACCGGGAAAACGAGCTTGACGGCATTTTCGGGCTCTGTTAGTCAACAAATTGATCCCTCTGTTATTTTTAAGAGGCTTCTATAATAATTATCCTGCGGGCCTTGTCAACAACCCGGCCTGTACAAAAAGGACTTTGGGGATGAATCCGTTTGACATGGTCATTGTTGTCCTTTTGAGCTACAGCATTATCCGTGGTGCGTTCCGGGGCGTGATCCGGGAAGTGGCGGCCATTGCTGGGGTGCTCGGCGGATTCTATGCGGCCTTTATGCATCATGATGTCCTTGCCCCGCTGCTTTCCGGGTGGATTGAAAATCTGCACTACCTCTATATTGCCTCTTTTCTGATCCTGTTTTGCGCGTTTTTCCTGGCTGCCACCCTGGCGGGGTTTTTGGTCCGCACGCTTCTCAAGCTGATGCTGCTGGGCGTTATTGACCGGGTGCTCGGGGCCGTATTTGGCGCGTTAAAGGCCGTGATTGTCGTTTCCCTGCTGTTTTTCCTTTTGATTACATTTCTGCCCGCCGGCGGCCGGCAGATGGTGCAGGAATCGGTTATGGCACCGCGGATTAATGCTGTTGCCGGGGGCGTGGCCCGGGTGATTCCGGACGATGTCCGCGAGGCCATGGCTCAAAGAATGCAGGATCTGAAAACCGAGTGGGAAAAACAGCAATAGTGCCTGCAATTACGGACTGCACGCCGAATCTGCCATGTGTTGCCGGTAGCCGGCATAATAGATCCGGATCAGGGACAGGTGGCTGTTAAATGCGATTTCCGGCAGCCGGTCTTTGTCAAACCAGGCGGCTTGATCTGCGTCATCGCCGGCATGAGCGGTCCCGGAAAAGTTTCTGACCAGAAAACCGATCATCAGGATGGCTTTGTAGAACCGGCCCTCGTTTGTGAGCACCCCCAGGAGCATGTCGATTTTGCCGCAAATGCCGGTTTCCTCGCGCAGTTCCCGCAGGGCCCCTTGCTCCGGGCTCTCCCCGGTTTCCAGAAAGCCGCCGGGCAGGCACCACCACCCGGTTTTGGGTTCTATGTTGCGTTTTACCAGCAGGATCCGGTCGTCTTTGTCGACCACTACAACGCTGGTGGCCGGAACCGGGTTTTCATACACGGGAAGGGCGCATGCACAGCAATACTGGCGCATGCGCCCTTCGGTAAACTTTTCGGTCAGCCCCAGTCCGCACCAGGGACAGAATTTTTTATCTTTCATGGATTAGTCTTCAAAATTGCCGGCTTCGCCCCGGTCCCGTTCAATTTCAGCGCCGCGATCCCGGATCCGGCTTTCGCTCCAGTCTTCCGGATCTTCTATGCGCTGTGCCTTGGGTCCGGGGTCATGGGAGCCGGCGGCAAGAATTTCTTCAAGGGCAATGGGCGCGGTATCCTTGCAGTTTAACACGTTGACCAGCATGTTGTAGACAAACTGCTCCACCCGGTCGGCCATTCGCAGGCGCACTTCTCTGGGCTGGGCCAGCAGCCGGCTTTCAAACGGGAGGTTGAGTTTTTTGAAATCGCCTTTTTTCAGGCCCTTGGATTCGGCATAAGCGGTCATTTCCTTCCACATATCCTCGGTGACGCCCTGGTCTTCAACCTTGACGAAGTTACCGTTGTCATCGAGCTTTGCATTGCCGTAATCGTTGACTTCCAGGCCCCAGGCAATCATTTGCAGGGCCGTGGCCACGTTGGCCTTGGTGGTGCGGGTCTGTTCGGCAATTTTCCGCAGCCGGTCCGAGGAGTTTCCCGAGGTGCCATGCTGGGCGCCCGATACCTTGTACGGGGCAAGGGTTTGGTGGATTTCAGCGGTGAGTTCTATCTGAATGCCTTCAGATTCCGCCTCGATGCCGTGGGTGGTGCCGTTGTTCAGGGCGATCCAGTCCGGAAACACGTCATGGGCGTTTAAACCCTGGATCAAAAACAGGGCTTCCTCGGGGGTGGACAGGCCGCTTTTTCCCTTGATTTCCCCCACTTCGGTTTCATGTCCTGCCCATTTGGGCACATAGGGCCACAGTTGGAGGCTGGAAAGCAGGTTTTCCTCATCCGGCAGGTGGGAGGCGTCAAGGGCAATGGAGGTCATGCCCGCGTCAAATACACTGGGGATTTCGGTCTTGGCGGCTTCCACGTCTTCGGGGCCCTTGATGCCGTAATGGTCCGCATGCACGGCCACTGGCACGGTAATGCCCATTTCATTGCAAAGATTGTCCACTATCCGGGCAATGTTCCAGAAATTCACCCCGCAATAGTTGCTTTCAGACTTGGCAATCTCGATGATAATGGCGGCATTGGCCCGCTGGGCGGCCATCAGGGCCCCCCGGATGACAAAATAATTTCTGCCGTTGGCGGCCATGGCAATGGCTTTGCCTTTTTTGAGCATGGCCCGGTCAATGAACTTGCCGCTGACAATCAGCGCCCTGGAGTTGGGAAACAGTTCCACCACGTTGGGCGGCCGTCCGACCTGCAATGCCTGCTCAAAAGCGTCCTGGTAGTTTTTCATTGGTCTCTCCCTTCTTATGGTCGCAAATAGGATTGTCCCTTAAGCATCATTATTAACACAAAGCATGCCGGGCGCACGCACAAAAAATTATCTCTGCCGGTTCGGGGGATTGTCGTTTTGGCAGTCCTTCCGGATCTGCTCCAGGATTTCGAGAATATGGCCGTGCTGCGGCTCCGGGGCAAACACTTCCCCCCAGCCTTTCTGCATTTGAAACAGACCGTCATAGGCCGTGTCGTGATGAGACCGCAAACGGTGAGGAATTTCGTGTTCCTTTAGAATCGATTCAAGCAATTGGGCCTCAAACGGGTTCTCCAGGGCTGTGACACGCCTGTATTCGGTATTTCGGGGATCTTTGGGGTCCAAGGCTGCTTCCGTTGTATTTCCGTTGAAATCCGGGGGTTGAATATGGTATAAAATTTTTTATATGAATGTTATTATAAGGGCCCGGTATTTTAGCTGTCAATACATATATTGGTCTAAACCGAGCGTTTCAAATTTTAAAAATTGGAAACGCTCGGTTTAGGATTGGATGGGTTCATGGACAAGGTTCTGATTGTAGACGGAGACGAGGCCTTTCTGGAGCAGACAAAAGCCGGCCTGGAAAAGGTCCGGCAGTTTGAAGTGATCACCGCGGCTGACGGCCGTCAGGCGCTTTCAATCCTTTCAAAGCAGCCGGTTTCCGTGCTGGCCACAGACATTGAAACCCCGAGCCTGGATGCCCTGGAACTGCTTTCCTACATGTCCATCAATCACCCACGGACTCCCTGCATTGTTATGACCGACCGGGGCAAGCCATGGTTTAAAAAGCGCATCAGCCAGCAGTCCTTTCTCTATCACCTGGAAAAGCCGTTCCAGGCGGGATCGCTGGTGTCGGCCATTTTTGTGGGGTTAAACCTTCGTGATGAAGGCGCCGGCGCCCAGGGCATGAACATGGCAACGCTTCTGCCCCTGCTGGAACTGCAGCAGAAAACCTGCCGCATGAAGGTCAAGGCCGCAGGCAAGCAGATGGGGTTTTTGTATTTTGAAAACGGTGAGATCATTGATGCCCATTGCGGGGATCTGTCAGTGCAGGAGGCGGCCGGCCAGATCGCATCCTGGAACCGGATTTCCTTTTCCTTTTCAGACCTGCCCCGCCGCCGCACCCGCAGAAGGGTCAAGACCAAGCTCATGGATTTTGCCGATGCCACCTGGAGCACCTCTGCAAAATTCCCTGATCCCGAACCGGCTTCCGAGGTCTGGGGCGACGAGGAAAAAGGCCGCAGCTTTGAAGAAGATTTTGAGGTCATCGAGCTTGTGGAGGAAATCGAGCCGGATCAGCAGGATCCGGCGCCCGGGGTCGGCGATGCGGCCGAGGTGGCGCAGAATTGCAGGGACGTGGTAAAACAGATTGCCTCCATCCTGGAGCAGTCCGAAGAAACCCGCGATTTTCAGTTGATTGCGGTGGTTGACGGCCGCCTGGCCTTTCAGGCCCTTCAATACGAGGGCCCCAAAAAACCTGACACCCGCACTCTGACCCAAAAGCTGGCCCCGTTTTTCACTGCTGCCGCGCCCGCGGCCAAAAGCGCGGCCCTTGGCCCGGTTTCCGGGTTGACCCTTCACGGGGAAAACGGGGTTCTGGTGCTTCAGGAACTGGCTGTGGAGCCCGGCCAGAGCCAGTTGTGGTCCCTGGTGCTGTGCGGTCCCCGGTGCAACTGGTATTTTGTCAAAACCTGTCTGGAATCGCTGATTTAGATATTATGGAATTCTTTCAGCCTTCAGTCCACAGTGACGGAAATACCGTTTAACACCGCCGTGGCAGACAGAGGATCGATTTTCGCCGGCACAATCCGGTTGGTGTTGACTCCCGGATTTTTAGCCGCCACCTGCATCTGCATTCCTTTCATGTCATGGCCCCATCCGTGGGGCAGGCTCACCACTCCTTCCATGATCCGGTCCGTGATTTCCACGGGCGCGCTTACAGTGCCGGCATCAGATGTGATCCGGGCTGTCTGGCCGTCTTGGAGTTCCAGCCGGGCAGCATCTTCGGGGTTGACCCGGAGGGTGCACGGGTTTTTTGTCGACAGGGCGGCAATGTTGTGCATCCAGGAATTGTTGGTGCGCAGATGCC
>JAGTVF010000145.1 GCA_018224315.1 Desulfobacterales bacterium
CGCAAACAGCCTGGCCCAGGCTGATGCCCCCGTCGTTTGCCGGCACAAGGCGGTGAGTATAAACCGAAAACCCCATGGCTTCAAGTTTTGCCGACATGATGCCAAGCAGGTAGGCGTTTTGAAACACCCCGCCGGTGAGCACCACCCGGTTCAGTCCCTGACTGCCCCGGATCTGATCGCAGATTTGCGAAAACAAATAAACCAGGGTGGAATGAAACCTGCGGCTGATTTCTGCTG
This sequence comes from Desulfobacterales bacterium, assembly GCA_018224315.1. Taxonomy (GTDB): domain Bacteria; phylum Desulfobacterota; class Desulfobacteria; order Desulfobacterales; family Desulfosalsimonadaceae; genus Desulfosalsimonas. The sequence continues at coordinate 238 of JAGTVF010000145.1, forward strand.
CCGTTCTGCCGGCCTGCACGTCATCAACAACCGCCCGGATCAGGGGCCGGAGTTCAATGGCGCCATTGGTGTCTGCGAGCAGGGCATACGGATAAGCCGCCTTTGGCTCCAGAAGCTCCGGGTGACGGCCGGCTGCGGCTTCCAGCTTCATGGCGGCCTGGCCCTCGAATTCCACCAGCCCGGAATGGACGCCGGAAATGGCGGCCACGGTGTCAAAAAGCCGGCCCATGCCCGAGGTCAAAGGGGAATTGACCTGTTTTTCAATCATGCGGGAGAGCACGGCCAACTCTTCCGGATCCCGGCTGCGGACGCATTCCAGGTCCAGGTTCACCCACTGGTTGCCAAATGTTTGATGCAGCCACCCGGCGGCCATGCGCCGCGGGTCGGCAACTGCGGCATTGCCGCCGGGCATGGGCACGTATTGCAGATGGGCTGCGCGAACAAAGGACTCCTGGTCTGCGGCCAGCACCTCCCCGCCCCAGATCCGGCCGTCTGTGCCGTAGCCGGTGCCGTCAAAGGCCAGGCCGATGACTGTGCCCGAAATCCGGTTTTCCGCCATGCAGGAGACCACGTGGGCGTGATGATGCTGGACGGCAACGTGCCTGACCGCCGGTTGCGCCAGAGCATAGCGCGTGCTCATGTAATCCGGGTGCATATCATGGGCCACCACTTCCGGGGTGATGTCCAGAATGTGCCGGAGATGATCCATGGTGGATTGGAAAAAATCAAAAGCCTCAGGATTTTCCAGGTCTCCGATATGCTGGCTTAAAAACGCGTTTTCATCCTTTGTCAGGCACACCGTATTTTTCAGCTCCGCTCCGCAGGCCAGGATCTGCGGGCACCGGCGATCCAGGGCCAGGGGAGCCGGAGCGTATCCCCGGGACCGGCGGATGACGCGCTGTCTGCCGGCCACATGGCGCACAATGGAATCATCTGCCCGCACGCAGATGTCCCGGTCATGGATGAGAAAACAGTCCGCAAGCCGGCCAAGGGATAAAAACGCACTTTCATTGTCCATGACAATGGGCTCGCCGGCCTTGTTGCCGCTGGTCATCACCAGGGCGGCAAACCCATGATCCAGCAAAAGATCGTGCAGCGGCGTATACGTCAGCATCACCCCGAAATACGGGTTGTCCGGTGCCACGGCTTCGCAGATGCAATGGGGCTGTTTTTTTTCCACCAGGACAATGGGCCGCTGGCAGGAGGTGAGCAGATCCTGTTCTTCCGGGCTTATCCGGGCAAAAGCCCGAACCTGTTCAAGGTTTGGCGCCATTACGGCAAAGGGTTTTTCCGCCCTGCCCTTTTTCCGGCGCAGCCTGGCCACGGCATCCGGATTTGCGGCATCCGCAGCCAGGTGAAACCCGCCCAGGCCTTTTATGGCCACAATGGCGCCGGTTTTGAGCTGGTCTGCGGCATGGGCAATGGGATCTGCGCACGGGATTTTTTCGCCCGTGCTGTCACAAACCGCTGCCCTGGGTCCGCACACCGGGCAGGCATTGGGCTGGGCATGAAACCGCCGGCTGGACGGGTCATGGTATTCGGCCCGGCACTGATCACACATTTCAAAGTGCTTCATGGTGGTATAAGGCCGGTCATAGGGAAGATCATGGACAATGGTGTAGCGGGGCCCGCAGTTGGTGCAGTTGATAAACGGATATTTGTAGCGCCGGTCTTCGGGATCGCGCATCTCGGCCCGGCAGTCTTCGCACACGGCCGTGTCCGGGCAGATCAGGGTGCGGCTGTTGGATTGGCCCCGATTCGTTGTGCCGATGGTGAAATCCGAAAACCCCCGGGGCTGGCTTTTTTGTTCCACGATCTCGTGGATCCGGGCCATGGGCGGCGCCTTTGCCGCCACGGCCCGGCGGAAGTCCTCCACATTCTCCGGCCGTCCCTCCACGTGAACCCGGACCCCAAAGGCCGTGTTGATCACCGATCCTTTCAGATCATGGCCGGATGCCAGCTGATAGATATAGGGCCGAAACCCCACGCCCTGGACAATGCCTTTGATATCGAAGGTTTGCGCCGAAACCAGCGGGCTCATTGAAACACCTGGTGCATCAGCGCCAGGGTTTCTTCGGCTGCGTCCGCGTCAATCCGGCTGATGGCATAGCCGGCATGAACAATGACGTAATCGCCCACGCAGACGTCTTCCACCAGCATCAGGCTGGCTTTACGCCGCACCCCGTCAACATCAATGGTTGCAATATCATCGTTGATCGCAACGACTTTCGAAGGTATGGCCAGGCACATGAGCTTTTTATCTTAGTTGCTGAAGGTTTTAATAACATTGCCGTTTGCATCACGGATGATCATTTCCATTGCGACACCGCCGTCCAGGCTGTGTGTGGCACACGACAGTCACGGGTCATAGGCGCGCACCGCCATCTCCACTTTGTTCAATATTCCCTCGTCCACATGGCCGTCCCGGATCAGGGATCTTGCCGCCTGGTCCACGCTCATGTTGATGGGCCCCAGGTTGTGGGTGGTGCCCACGATCATGTTGGCCCGGGTGATCATCCCGTTTTCATCGGTGGAATAATCATGGATCAGGGTGCCCCGGGGGGCTTCCACGCAGCCCACGCCGCGGCCGGCTTTGGGTTCCACGGGTGCGCGCACGTCAGAACCGGTGATATCCGGGTCTTCGAGCATTTCAATGGCATGCTCGCAGGCATAGACCTCTTCGATTAACCGGGCGTAATGATACAAAAGCGTGGCCTGGGCCGGCCGGCCAAAGGCCTGCCGGAACTCCTCGAGTTCCTCCTGGGCGGCCGGGGTGGCCATGTGATCGGCCACGTTGATACGCGCCAGGGTATTGGATCTATATACACCCTTTGGATGTTCCAGATCCAGAGAAAATCCTTCATTCCAGAAACGGGCATAGGGAAATTTCCCGTATGACCAGGACGGCACATGCTCTCCGATATAATCCGTGTAATTACCGGGATCAAAATCCGTATAAGCGCCATCGGATTTCATGAGCCTTATTTTCCCGTCATATAGATTTAAAGCCCCGTGGTCATCCACCGTGCCGATAAACCCGGTGTTGATCACCCCCAGGCTGGCGATGGCATCCATGTATTTGGGGAAAATGTCCTTTTTTGCAAAATCCATGGTAAACCGGGCAAAATCGTAGATCTCGCGCATTTCGGCCAGCATCCATTTGCGGTCTTCTTCGGTCATGGCTTTGGCAAATCCACCGGTAACCGCTGCCACCGGATGGATGGCCTTGCCGGCGAATTTTTCGATCATCATCTTGGCCTTGTAGCGCATCTGCACCACTTTTTTGGCCAGATCCGGGTTGGCTTTGGCAACGCCGATGACGTTTCGCACGGCGTAATCCGCATCCGGGCCGATCACAAAGTCGGCTGCCGCCAGGAAAAAGAAATGCAGCAGCTTGTCTTCGGCATGGGCGATGGAATGGATCAGTTCCCGCAGTTGCTGGCCCGCCGGCGGAGGCGTCACCCCGAAACACCGGTCCACGGCCTTGTTGGAGGCCAGATGATGATGCCAGGGACAGATCCCGCAGATCCGGGTCACGATCCGGGGCAGCTCTTCTGCGGGTTTGCCTTCCACAAATTTTTCAAAACCCCGGATGGCCTGGAAATGAACCCTGGAATCGGCCACATTGCCGGTCTCATCCAACTCGATGGCAATGGCGGCATGGCCCTCAATCCGGGTGATGGGCGAAATCTTGATGGTGCGCGTTTGGGTCATAAAACCTCCTTTTATCTGCGGGCCGGATTCAGCATTCCGTGCCCGCCGGAAAACCGGAGCATGGAAACCGACTCCGGAAGGGATGCAACAGAGATGCCGTTGGAGGCCAGTGCGTTTAACATATCCATGCGCTGGTTGCCCCGGGGATGCACAGGACCATAACATCCCCGGCAGGGCACCCGTGCGGAAATGCACCGGGGCACCACCCCGTCTCCGCCGCAGCCCGCCCGGGTCACCGGGCCCATGCACAAAAGCCCCTGCTCCAGCAAACAACGCATCTGATCCAGGGGTTCATCTGCGGTCTTGTACTGCGGGGCCTGGAGAAACCGCCGGAGTTCGCCCACCTTTCCCTTGCCCTCCCGGATGGTGGGGCAGGTGTCACAGACGCTTTTTGTGGGCAGTTCCGGGGTTTTGCCCTCCAGAAAGGCGGACAGGGCGGCAAAAACCTGGTCCGGGTGAGGCGGGCAGCCGGGAAGATATATGTCCACATCAATTTTTTCATCCAGGGCATACACCCGGTCCAGCACCGGGGGCAGCCCTTCATGGGGAAACCCGTCGCAGGCATCGGTGGTTTCCGTGGAATAATACCGGTCCATCAGTTCCCGGGTGCTCCAGGAATTGGCCAGGGCCGGAATACCGCCGTGAGTGGCGCAGGTCCCCATGGCAATAATCGCCTTGCATTTTTTGCGCATCTCCCCGGCCACCTCAAGGTGTTCTTCATTTTTGATGCCGCCGCTGATAATGCCCAGATCGGCTTCCGGAAACGTCAGATGCTCCCCGTCGCCCATCTGGCCGTAATACTTGTGGTCCATGAGCGCGGGGATATGAACAAATTCCACGAGATCCAGCACGGTCAAGAGACGCTCGCCCAGATCCACCACCGCGATCTCACAGCCGGAACATGAATTTAACCAATCACTTGCAACTTTTGCTGTCATAAAGCTTTCCCCCTGCCTGTGGTTGACCGGATTGCGGCTTATGCCGCCGGTCGGATTTTCCCCGAAATGGCCGGGCTGCCGGTTTTAACCGGCCGCGTGCTGCCGGGTGTCGGCCATGCAGGGGCCAAGGGCCTTTATTGTTTCCGTAAACCCGGTGACCTTTTCTGCAAAACGCGGGGCCTCGGCTGACGAGACCCATTCAATGGCAAACCGCTGCGGATCAATGCCGGAATCCTCCAGAACGATTTTTACGGCTTCCCCCCTTGCCCGGGCTTTTTCATTACCCTCCAGGTAATGGCATTCCCCGGGATGTCACCCCATCACAAGGATGCCGTCAGCCCCGCGGGAAAAGGCATCCAGCACCAGGTCCGGATGCACCATGCCGGTACACATAACCCGGATCGGGCGCAGGTTGGGCGGATACTGGATACGCATGACACCGGCCAGATCCCCGCCGGCATATGCGCACCAGTTGCAGAAAAAACCAATGATGGTCGGCTCAAAACTCTCTTTCATTGCCTTGCCCTCCTGTTGTCCGGTTTTAATCGGCCGCTTCCAGGGCGGCATGCACCTGGGACCTGAGCTGATCAACGGTAAAGCCGTGGACCAGGATTCCCTGCTTGGGACACGCTGCCTCGCACGCCCCGCAGCCCTTGCACAACGCCGGCTCTGTTTTCACCTTTTTGGCCATGTAACCGTTGACCCGCTCTTCTGTAACCGAAATGGCGTCATACGGGCACACATCCACGCACACCGCGCATCCGTCGCATTGCTCGGTCACAAACGATTTGACCGCATCCAGATACATCCGGTTTTGGGACAAAATCACCCCGGCCCGGGAAGCCGCAGCCCCGCCCTGGGATATGGCGTCTTCGATCATTTTCGGGTAATTGCACACACCGGCGATAAACAGGCCGTCCACGGACATGTCCACGGGGCGCAGCTTGGGATGGGCCTCGTTTAAAAACCCGTCCTGGTTGGTGGCGCACCGGAAAATGCCGACCAGATCAGAGACATCATTGGGTTCAATGGCTGCGGCCAGGACCAGATAATCGGTGTCGATCACCACCTGTTTTTCCAGAATCGGGGCCAGGGTCTGCACCATCAGCCGCCCGTCCTCCCGGAATACAGACGGCTTGTTTTCCGGCTCATAGCGGAGAAATATGACCCCGAGCTGCCTGGCCTTTGTATAAAACGCCTCATTGGTCCCGTAGGTCCGGATATCCCGGTACAGGACATAAACATTGATCTCCGGATTGCGCTGCTTTAACTCAATGGCGGATTTCATGGTATGCGTGCAGCAGATCCGGCTGCAGTAATTGCGCTTTTCATTGCGGGAGCCCACGCACTGGATAAAAACCGCAGTACCGGCCTGTGCCGCATCCACGGCCGGGTCGGCCAGCTTTTTGTCAAACTCCAGATGGGTCATCACCCGCTCATCCTCGCCGTAGAGATACTCTTCCGGCACTGACTCCCGGCCGCCGGTGGCAAGAACCGCCGCGCCGTATTCAATGCTTTGAACCCCGCCGTTGACATCCACTTCACTGGAAAAACTTCCCACGGTGCCGCTGGCTGATATCAGTTCCGCGTTTTTGAGCACCCGGATATTATCGCGGCTTTCCACCCGGGCAATCAGATCTTCCAGTGCAGGGGCCACATCCTCTCCTGCTGCGGTTTTCCGGATGTTGACGGCATTTCCGCCGAGACGGCCGGATTTTTCCACCAAAACGGTTTCACACCCCTGATCGGCCAGGTTCAGTGCAGCGCTCAGGCCGGCCGGACCGCCGCCGATCACAAGGGCTTTTTGGATAACGTCAATCGGCAGGTCTTCCAGTGGATACGCCTTGCCCACCTTGGCCACGGCCATGCGCACCTGGGCTTTTGCCTTTTGCAGGGCCCTTTGGGGTTCCTGCTGGTGCACCCATGCATTGAGATTGCGGATATTGGCCATTTCCAGCAGATAGCCGTTTAAGCCCACCTCCTTTAAAGTGTCCTGGAACAACGGTTCATGGGTCCGCGGAGAGCAGGCAGCCACAACGATCCGGTTGAGGCTGTTTTCCTCCACGGCTTTGGCCATAATGTTCTGGGTGTCTGTGGAACAGGTGAACATATTATTTTCCGCAAAAACCACATTGGGAAGCGACAGGGCATATTCCACCAGGGCCGCCACATCAATGGTATTGGCAATATTGACTCCGCAGGAGCATACAAACACACCAATGCGGGGCTCC
>JAGTVF010000146.1 GCA_018224315.1 Desulfobacterales bacterium
CATCGTCTGTGACCGAATATCCGTTTAACTGGTATTCGGCCACATAGCCCTCCCAGTTGACCACGTTCTGAACCAGGTCGTAGTTGTCATGCCTGGGATCGGCCACGAAAAAGACATATTCGTCCGTGTCTGAATCCTTGGCAAACGTGGAGACCAGGGCGGCTTCATTGGCGTTTCCAATGTAGTACTTGCCCCCGTCTGCAACGTATTTGCCGTTTCCCAGGGGGGTTAAGCTCATGTCCGAGGAATAGAGATCCGCGCCGTGTTCTTTTTCCGAAAGGCCAAAGGCAAAAATGCCGCCGTCTTTGAGCAATTGGGCGGTTTTTTTCTTGATTGCATCATTGCTGCCCATAAAAATCGGCCCTAGCCCCAGGATGGTGACCTGCCAGGCATACCAGTGCGACAGATTATAAAAGGCCAGGATCTCGTTGAAATCGCAGTTGCGATAAGTGTCCCAGCGCTTGTCCGCGTCCCCGTCCACTACGTGCTCCTGCGGGGTCAGCAGGGTGGCAAAGACCTCGTTTTCAGACAGAAATTTCAAAAAATCTTCATACCAGCGCCGCTCATGGGCGTCTTCCTTGAGTTGGGCCTTTCCCCGGGACTCGAAATACGCGATGGTTTTTTGCATCAACTCCCTGGACCGGGGATCCAGGTGATCAAATTTTTCTGTTTTCGGATTCAGCAGCATGTTATCTCCTTATATCTGAATTAAAAATATGGGTGGCAAAATCATGATCCCGCATGCATAAGAGCACAACAGAACAAAAAGAATCAGATACGAATCAGGGCCGGGATTGTCAAGAACAGAATTTTGAAATCTTTTTCATCGCACACTATATTGAACATAATTTCAATCAAAGACGATACCCGGTCCGGCACCCTTTAAAATAAAATGAAAGCCGGTCACTTTTGAATCAGCGTTTTTGCATAGACAACAACCAGGTAGCGGATGGGGCCACCGGACTGGTGTGGAGCCGGGATGCGGCACTATCGGAATTTCCCCTGACCTGGCAGGAATCCTTTGCATTTTTGGAAGAACTCAATGCCCGGAGTTTTGAAGGCCATTGCGACTGGCGGCTGCCCAACAGAAGGGAGCTGTTTTCCTTAATCCGCCATGACCGCATTAACCCCGCCCTGCCTGCGGATCACCCTTTTGAAAACGTGTTTCCCGGCTATTACTGGACGGCCACCACCTGCGCCCGCCTGCCGGACCAGGCCTGGTACATCCACCTCGGCGGGGCCAAGGTGTACCGGGGCATGAAATACGCATCCTGCATGGTCTGGCCCGTGCGCACGCAAAACGCATCTCCGCCCTCGGTTCTCCGCACCGGTCAGAGGCAATGCTTTGATGAAACCGGCCGGGTTATCCACTGCAGCAACACGATCCAGGCCGTGTCGGTCAGTTCCGGAAAACCCTGGCCTGAGCCGCGTTTTAAAGCAGACAAACACATTGTCACCGACCTGGCCACCGGTTTGAACTGGATGCGTCAGGCCGATGCCGGTGGCAAAATGGTCTCCTGGCAGACAGCCGCAGACATGATCGCAAAGATGAACCAGGAGGGTGCCATGGGCTATTCAGACTGGCGGCTTCCGGAAATACGGGAATTTGAAAACCTGGTGGACATGGGGACGCACAGCCCGGCCCTTGCGGGCAGGGACCTGTTTTCCGGTGTCCGGGATTTTTACTGGTCTGCCACCACTAGCCTTTATGAAACCCGCTATGCCTGGGCCCTGTATCTCAAGGACGGGGCAGTGGGGGTGGGATTTAAGGAAAATCCGGAATTTTTTACCTGGCCGGTGCGGTGCTCAAAAGCATTTCAAACACCAGCCCGGCGGGAAAAACAGGCGGACGGCACTTATTCCGCTTCATCTGATTGATCAAGCACGGCACGCAAGGCTGCAGCCAGGTCCGGAAAGGAAACCGGCTTTTCCATGTACCGGGCAATGCCGAGTTTCCTGGCTGATTCTTCCGAAATTTTTTCGCTGTAGCCGGTACACAGAATAATTTTCATGTCCGTCCGGATTTTGAGAAATTCCTGCGCCAGCACATCACCGGTCATCCCGGGCATGGTCATATCCGTGATCACCAGGTCAAACCCGTTTGGCTCTGCTGCAAACGCCTGCAGGGCAGCGACCGGATCACGCCGGCACACGGTGCGGTATCCCAGCCGCTGCAAACGGGTTTCATTGAGCTGGATCACGGCATGCTCATCGTCAATAAGCAAAATCCGCTCATTTCCGCCCGGCAGATCACTGGAACTTTTGGGGGCCGGAGAGGGATCTGCTTTCTGCAGGGCCGGAAAATACACTTCAAAACATGACCCCCTGTCGTTTTGGCTCTCCACCCGGATGCCGCCGCCCAGATCCCGCACTATGCCCAGCACCACAGACAGACCCAGGCCCGTGCCCTTGTCCACTTCCTTTGTGGTAAAGTAGGGATCAAAAATCCACTCCAGGCTGTCTCTGGAAATGCCGTGACCGGTATCGCACACCATCAATTTCACATAATCTCCGGGCCTGAGGTCATATCCGAATGCGGCCATCGTCTGTGACAGGGTTTGTGTTTTCAGAGATACGCTCAAAGTGCCGCCGTTCTCCGCCATGGCGTCTGCAGCGTTTTTGCACAGATTAATGATCAGCTGGTGAATCTGCGTGGGATTGGCCCAGATTTGCGGCAGGTCCCTGCTGATATCTTCCCGGATCTCAATGTAGGAGGCGATGGTTGAGCGCATCATGCGCATGCCTTCCCGGACCACCAGACCGATATCCTGGCCGCATTTTTCCTCTTCGCCCTTTCGGCTGAAGGTCAGCAGCTGACGCACCACGTCTTTGGCCCGGTGCCCGGCCATGCTGATCTGATCCAGGTTCTTAGCTGCGGGATGGTCTTTGGGAATTTCAGACTGGACCAGTTCTGCATAGCCCATGATAATGCTTAAGATATTATTGAAATCATGGGCCACGCCGCCGGTGAGGGTTCCCAGGGCTTCGATTTTCTGGGACTGGCGCAGCCGCCTTTCCAGTTTCTGCCGCTCTTGTTCCGTTGCTTTTTGCTGGCTGATATCACTTAAAAAATTCAGGGTGGCCGGACGGCCTTCCCATTGAATTGTCACCGCCTTGAGTTCCACCCATTTGACATCTCCGGAGCGGTCAATGATCCGGAATTCATAATCCGGCACCGGCTTGCCCTCAAGGCGCCTGAAATAATTTTCACGCGCCTTTGCCCGGTCAGCAGGATGAATAAATTCAACAAACTGTCTGGAACTGAGTTCCTCAATACTGTAACCGGTAAACTTGGTGGTCTGGTTGGCGAATTTCAGCACTCCGTCCTGGATCACGAAAATGGCCTCCTTGGCGTTTTCCACCACCACCCGGTATTTTTCCTCGCTCTGGCGCAGGGCTTCCTCGGCTTTTCTTCGGTCGGTGATATCCTCTATCATGCCCACGCCGCCGAGGATTTTGCCGGCGTTGTCTGTAAACGTGGCAAACATCCCGCGCACAGGGGTTTGCTTTTCTGCTGTAACCGAGGAATAAAGATCCTCGTAATACCCCGGACGTCCCCGAAGGGCCGCCTCCACCGCGGATACCAGGTTTTTGTCCGGCAGGTTCAGCATGTTGAGCCCCACCAGGGCTGCTCTTGATGATCCGATAATATCAACAAACCGGTTATTGCATGCGGTGATAACGCCGTGGATGTCAAAATGTAAAACCCCCAGAGGGGCGTTTTCAAAAATCAGCCGGTATTTTTCCTCGCTTTGCCGAAGGGTGTTTTCAGCCTCCTTTTTTTCCGTGATATCGGTGTGCGCGCCCGCCAGACGAACAGGGTTTCCATTTCGGTCCCGAATGCACGCCGCTCTGCCCAGAATCCAGCGATAGGTGCCGTCTTTGTGCCGGAGCCGGTATTCCACCTCAAACTGGTGCATATCCTTTGAATCATAAAAAATCCGGTTGGCCTCCATTACCCGGTTATAGTCTTCGGGATGAATCCGGTTTTTCCATTGATCCAGGTGGTTTTCCAGTTCATGGTCGGCATATCCGATAATCTCCTTCCATCTCCGGGAGAAAAAGACATGATCGGTTTCCAGATCCCACTCCCAGATGCCGTCGTTGGTTCCCTGAAGTGCCAACTGAAATCGCTGCTGGCTGTTTTTCAACGCCTGCCGGGCGGACTCGGCCTCCCTGGCCAGGGTTTCCGCCTCCTGGATCCG
>JAGTVF010000147.1 GCA_018224315.1 Desulfobacterales bacterium
AGAATCGCCAAACCGGCTGTCATTGAGCCGGGTGAGGGTATCGTACTGGTAAAGGCCGTCAATGAGTTTCATGTTGGATTTGACATTTAACACGATCAGCGGCATATGCAGGCTTTCGGCAATGGCATAGGCCAGCATGGTCTTTCCTGTTCCGGGCTCGCCCTTTAACAGCAGGGGCATTTCCAGGGACCTGGATATATTTACGATCCTTGCCAGTTCCGGATCCAGTACATAGCGTTTTGCACCGCTGAACTGATCTTTTTCCTGTAATTGTTTCGTCATAATGATTCAATCCTGCCTTGTCTTGATTTTCGCAGCCAGTGGTTAACGGCTGCCGCGTATTTTCTCTGAGACCTTCCGGTTCATGTCAATGACCCGCATGGCATGCTCCAGGGAAAGCGAGCCGGTGCCGCAGCTCGGAGTAATCAGAGACTGTGCGATCACCTGATCTCTTTCAAAACCCAGTGCTTCAATGCGTTTGACCTGGTCTTGCCACAGGGCATAGAGAGACGCCGGGTTTTCGGACTCAATGGCTTCGGTATCCCCGGTGGGCACAATTCCCCAGGCAAGAATCCGGCCGTCATTTAAAAACGACCGGATGGCGTCGGCATACAAAATGAATTTGTCAAAATAAGAGTACGCGTCAAAACTGACGATATCCGCATCGGATTCCAGAATTACGGGCCACTCGGCATTGGCGCACACATGCACTCCGGCAAGACCGCCTTCGGCATGCACGGCTTCGATGACCTCGGCAAAGCAGACATCGATTTCCCCGCGCGACACACTGATAAATGCAGAGGAGCCAAAGCCGGCAAGGGCGGGTTCATCGAGAAACAAGATCACCGGCAGTCCGTATTTTTTCAGCTGGTTGACCTGCCAGCGGGCTTTCATGGCAATGAGCTTGACCGCTGCATCCCGGATTTGCTCGTTGTAAAAGGCCGCCCGCCCCTCCTTGTCCACCAGGCTGGTGCCGAATGTAAAGGGTCCGGTTACCTGGCCCTTTACGGCCACGGGGGAACACCGGCCGCGGTCAAGATCCCGCATGAACACGTAAAACCCGGGGGCATCATCTTCGTGTATGGCGAACCGCGATTCCGCGATGTCTCCGCCGCCTTCGGTCACTTCCATGTAGGCCTCGTAGAAACCCAGCAGAGCATCATCGAAACGCTCATCAGCCGAATCCACGAAAATCTTGTCATTCTGGCGCGTCAGACCCGGCATCCCTTTTGAAAACTGGGCCACCATGCCTTCGGCGGCAAATTTGGGCAATTGCACCCACAGCGGAATATCCGGGGTATATTCAAACATCAGTTCCGCTGCTTTTTCATGATCATCCATGGGCAGGCTTCCGATCCAGGCCGGAAAGCCCGCGGGGCGAAAATCATTTTTCATTGCAGAGTCCTACCCTTTGGTTAATATTTAAAATTTATTTGTATACCGCATTTCAAAATCATTGACAAGGGCTATTGCAAACCTGAAACCAGTGCAAATTCGTTAAACCCTTTGCTGCGAACGCATTAAGCAATTGACAGGACAGGCGGGATTGCCTATTATTAAAAATCAATCCATTGACCGCGGACAAAAGCCCTGCGGAAACCGCAAAAAGGAGGCCATATTCCATGTTTGGCATCGGAATGCCGGAACTCATTGTTGTTCTGGTCATCATTATGATTGTGTTCGGAGCGGGCAAGCTCCCGGAAATCGGCTCGGGCATCGGAAAAGGAATCCGCAATTTCAAAAAATCGGTTTCCGGCGACGAGCCTCCGGCCGAACAAATCGAAGAGCCCCGGCAGGACAACAACAACGAAAAAAAATAACCAAAACCGTCTTTGCCCCTGTTTCAAATCAAAAAGCCGGTCTGCAGACGGTGTTTCCCAAATCCGCCTGCAGGCCGGCTTTTATAACAAAAAGACCCGCCTGTTGTCAGAACGGGATATCATCCTCCGCGTCTCCGGCGCCTCCGCCCCGGGGCGATGACGGCTGATCATCATAAGCGGGCCCGGAATAAGCGGGCCCGGAATTGTATCCCCCGCCGCTGCTATCGCCTTTGGAGCCCAGCATCTGCATGTCATTGGCCACCACCTCTGTAATGTACTTGGTGACCCCGTCCTGTTCCCATGAACGTGTCTGCAGGCGGCCTTCAATATACACCTGCTTGCCCTTGGACAGATATTCGCCGCAGATTTCCGCCAGCTTCCGGAAAGCCACGATTCGGTGCCACTCTGTTTTGTCCCGTTTTTCCCCCGTGGCCTTGTCCCGCCATTCCATGGAAGTGGCCAGGGTAAAATTCACCACTGCCTGGCCGTCCTGGGTATAGCGAATTTCGGGATCACGTCCCAGGTTGCCGACGAGAATGACTTTGTTGACGCCGCGTGCCATGTGATTTGCTCCCTTATACGCTCATGATCATGGTTGTTTGGATTGAAGCCGTTTTTGCTCCGCATCTTCTGCTGGCTTCTGCTCCCCGGCCTCCTTGTCTGCGCCCGCCACCTGACAGGCATCGCGCATTCATGTGGAAACGCCCATTTTTGGCAGAATCCAGACCTGCAACGCCACCCAGACACCGATAAAAATGGCCATCAAAAGAAATGTTTTCATCAATGATATCCGTGAACTCATGAATTGTTGGATCGGGATAAGGGGACATGGCGCTGCCCTGTCCCCTTTTTTGATTTTTCAACTGTGCTTTGACGGACCAGGACCGTCAAATAAAACAATAATCATATAACCCGGTTTTTCAATGCCTGTATTTCGCAGATCCCATGGCCCAAGGGTTCACCGCGGCAGGCGGGAAATTCAGGCGATACTTGTTTGCTGCATGCTTAATTGTCATCTGAAACCGTTGCCGTCATCTTGCGCTGCTCAAGCTGCACAATCCTCGGGGTCATGAAAATAAGCAGTTCGCTTTTCTCGCTTTGCTGCACATCGCGTTTAAACATCCAGCCCAAAATGGGAATGTCTTTAAGGATCGGAAAACCGGTATTTCTTTTGGTTGTGGTGTCTTTTTTGATGCCGCCGATCACGATGGTATCCCCGTCTTCCACCAGCAGCTCGGTGACCGCCTCGTTGGTGGAAAGCGCCGGGGCCTCCTGGGTGAGTTCGGCAATCTCGTTTTTGGTCACAAAGATCTGGAGGGAAACGCGTTTGTCCGGCGTCACGTGCGGGGTAACATCCAGTCGCAGATCCACTTCCTTGAATTCAATGTTGACCTCGTCGTCTTCCACGGTCTGATAGGGAATTTCAAAGCCCTGCTTGATGGTGGCCTTTTTGTTGTCCAGGGTCACGATCTTGGGCGCAGACACGATTTTCACATTGTTTTCTTCTTCCAGGGCGGTTAACTGGGCATCCAGGGTCAGGCCCGAGAGCCGCGA
>JAGTVF010000148.1 GCA_018224315.1 Desulfobacterales bacterium
GGCAGCCCGATGCCGTGGCCGATCAGGTGGCAAAGCAATACGGCAATGTGGAATTTGTGGTATCCGAACCCACAGATCCGCAGCTGGCCGATCAGGCCCCGGACAGTTCCGGAAAACAGCTTTATGTCTACAGCGTGGCCTGAAATCATGCGGTTGGGTCCGGCAAACAAAGCAAAACCCGGAGCAGAAAGGAGAAACCATGGAATTTCATTTTATCAGAGGAGTGGTGCTGGTCCTGTTTGCAGCTGTGCTGTGTTTCATCTACCGGCACGACAATAAAAAGGGATAGCCCGCATACCCGGCTCAACCAGATAAAGAAAGGATCGGTTCTCAATGACGCCTGAAATGCTGCTGACCATGATTGTTTTGGTATTTGTGATTGCCCTTTTTGTTTTTGAATGGGTCCGGGTGGATGTGGTGGGTATCCTCATGATGGTCCTGCTGCCGCTTCTTGGCCTGATCTCTGCCAAAGACGCCTTTGTGGGTCTGAGCAGTAATGCGGTGGTATCCATTATTGCCGTGATCATCATGGGCGCCGGCCTGGACAAGACCGGGGTGATGAACCAGGTGGCCAGCCCGATCATCAAGATTGCCGGCAAAAGCGAAAGCCGGATCATTACCTTTATCGGGGGCACGGTTGGACTCATTTCGGCCCTGATGCAGAATATCGGTGCTGCTGCCCTGTTTCTGCCGGCCGCCCAGCGGATTGCAAAACGCATCGGCATCCCGGTTTCCCGTATTCTGATGCCCATGGGGTTTTGTGCCATTATCGGCGGCACCCTGACCCTGGTGGGCGCCAGCCCCACCATCCTTTTAAACGACCTGATGACCATCGGCGGGGAAAAGCTTGAGCCCTTTGGCCTCTTTACCCAGACCCCCATTGGTATCTGTCTGCTGATTTCAGCAATTCTTTATTTTATTGTTTTTGGCCGGTTTATCCTGCCGGCCAGCAAGGGCGAGAGCGACGAAGGTGTGACCAACGCCCTGATGCAGGCCTACCGGGCCTTTGAAACCATTTACGAGATCCATATTCCCGAAGATGCCAAAACCTCCGGGACGCTGGCTGATCTCGGGGTGCAGAGCCGGTACCTGGTCACGGCGGTGGCCGTGGGGCATGCAGCTGAAAAAGACAAGAACTTTGTGCCCAGAAGCTCAGAGGACCTCCGGCCCGGAGATGATCTGGCGGTTGTGGGCCGGCGCAAGAACGTCATGAAAATGGCCGACGAAATGGGCTGGGAAGTAAAGGACACCCTGGAGTCTTTTGCCGAAACCCTTTCCAGAACCAGTGCGGGCATGGCCGAAACCATTGTTTCCCCCAGGTCCGAGCTCATCGGCAAGACCATGAGCGAAGTGGATTTCAAGACCCTCTATGGGGTCACCCCCCTGGCGCTTTTCAAGGGCAACCGGATTTACTATTCCGGGTTAACCCATATCACCCTGAGGATGGGAGACACGCTTCTGCTCTTTGGTCCCTGGGAGCGCTTTCACATCCTGAAAAACCATCCCCAGCCCAGATCCCTGACCTTTTCCACACCCCTTGAAGGCGAGATTCTCCGGCCGGAAAAAGCCAAGCTGGCCCTTGTATGGCTCGGGGTGGCCCTGCTGCAGGTGATTTTTTTGAAGATGCAGCTATCTGTGGCCCTGATGTCCGGCGCCCTGGGCATGATTGTCACCGGGGTGTTAAAAATTGATGAGGCCTACAGGGCCGTGGACTGGATGACCGTTTTTCTGCTGGCGGGCCTGATTCCACTGGGCATGGCCTTTGAGCAGACCGGCACGGCAGCCTATATTGCCGAAGGTGTGCTCGGGGTGATTGGAGACCCCGCACCCATAGTGCTTCTGGCGGTGATCGGCCTGATGACCTCGTTTTTTACCCTGGTGGTCTCCAATGTCGGGGCAACGGTGCTGCTGGTGCCCCTGTGCATGAACATGGCCATGATGGCCGGGGGTGATCCACGGATGGCAGCCCTGGTGGTTGGGTTGTCGGCTTCCAATACCTTTGTGCTGCCTACTCATCAGGTCAATGCGCTGATCATGCGGCCGGGCAGTTACCGGACTGTGGATTACGCCAAGGCCGGGGCCGGCATGACGGTGCTGTTTCTTGCAGTAGAGCTTACGGTGCTTTATTTCTTCTACGGCGTCTAACAGCCTCGCTGGTCATGGAAAACAAAAACCCGGTGCTGACAGATGTCAGCGCCGGGTTTTTGTTGTCAATCGGTTGTGCGCGTTTTGCCGGTATTTGAGTTGGCCGCCGGCTTTAGCGGTCGTCTAACGCCGACCACGGCGAAGTGCTGTAGCGCTCGGTCTTGGCGGCCCGGATACGTTCTTCCTGTTCGGCTTTTCGCTGATAGGCGTTGTGGATTTTTTTTACCAGTTCTTCTGTATCACAGGGTTTCATGAGATAGTCAAATGCACCCTGTTTCATTCCGTCGATTGCCGATTCAACGGTGGCATGTCCGGTGAGCATGATGACCTCGGTCAGGGGGCGCTGCTGCTTGATGCGTTTGAGTACCTCGTTTCCGTCCATTCCGGGCATGGCCACATCCAGAATCACCACATCATAGAGATACTGCCGGATGTTTTCAACGGCTTCCTCGCCACTGTAACACGCGGTGACATCATAGTCCCGGATTTTTAAACGTTCTGAGAGCTGTCCAACAAATTCCTTTTCGTCATCAACAAGCAGTACCCTGGTTTTCATGGAAAGCCTCCTAATGGTTAAGCATGTATCGGGTCGGGTTGTATGTTTTTTATCCCGTTTTGAGTTTAATTTTTCTTTTTTTTCTTGTCCATCTTTTTTTGTCTGTACGGGCGTTTTATTCGTTTGCAGACGATTCTTCTGCACATGCGGACTGGCGTTTTTGCTGGTAAGCCTTGCGGATGCTTTCAACCAGAGCATCTACGCCCACAGGTTTTTGCAGATAATCAAAAGCCCCCAGCCGCCAGGCCTGTTCCGCGTCTTGATCAGATCCGTGCCCGGTCAGGATGATTACCTGGATTTCCGGGTTTTGCTTTTTAACACGTTCCAGCACCTCCATGCCGTCAATTCCGGGCATGCGCAGATCCAGCACCATGACATCGGGAATCCGGGTTTTTAAGGATTCCATCGCCTTTTGGCCGTCAAACGCAACAGATGCGTCAAAGCCGCGCATCTCCATGCGTTCCGAGAGGGTTGTGACAAATTCCTCTTCATCATCGACCAGAAGGATCCTTATGGTTGTTTTGCCGTTTACTTCTCCGGCCATTACAAGGGTTCCTCCTTTATTTCAAAATCAGGTAAAAACGAAGATCATCAGTATTGCACTTCAGCTCTGCATTTAATTGTTCCGCTGCGTTTTCCAGGTCTGCCCATATGCTGCTCTGCCGCAGACTGGTGAAAAAGTCTTCGGCTGAAGGCGCTTGTTTGCCGCTGCAGGCGATTTCCACAGCGACATTTTCATCTTTTTGGACCGGAATCAGGCGGATTTCACATTGGGCCGGCAGAACCGAAAGACAGGCATCCAGGCTGTAGAACAAAACCATGTAGAGCAGCAGGGGATTGGTGGTGATTTTGATTTCCTGGCCCTGCTGGTTGCCGGCCTGCAGGGAGATGTGTTTGAGCCGGGCAAAGCGCTCTGTCAGGGTGCAGAAATGAACCATTGTTTCTGCCAGTTCCAGTTCCGCACGGCTGTGATCCGGGGTATGGGCAAAGCGGTTGAACCGGGTTGCCAGTTCCATTCCCCGCTGGAGCTGGTTTTTAATGGTGTTCATGGAATTGTTGAATCTTTCCTGGTACTTGTCCTTGGCCAGGGGGGAAATGGCCATGATGTCTTCCATCAGGCCGGCGGATTCCTGTATGATGGCCAGAATATTTTTGAATTCATGGGTCAGATTGGCTGTCATTCTGCCGAAAAAGGCCAGTGTCTTTTCGGTTTCCGGGTTCATTGCCTCCCCTTTTTCTGATTTGCGGGGTTATGAAGATTGTTTGCCGAGCGCTTCATGGATTTGTGAAATCAGCTCCTCGATATCCAGCGGTTTCATCAAAAAATCAAAAGCCCCCTGGTGCATTCCCGCCATGCCCTCTTTGGTCGAACCCTGGCCGGTAAGCAGGATCACGGGCATATCCGGGTTTGCGGATTTGATTTGTTTCATCACCTCCAGGCCGCCGATGCCGGGCATCATCAGATCCAGCACGATCAGGTCGAATTTTTCGCCCTCGACCATGGAAATGGCCTGGTCCCCGGATGTGGCAATTCTGGGTTCAAATTCCCGCATTTCCAGCCGTTCGGCCAGTGTGGTCACAAATTCTTCCTCGTCATCGACCAGCAGCACCTTGATTGGATTATTCATTTTCCGTTTCTCCGGGGGGCGTTTTGGGCAGAATGATGGTAAAAGTCGTTCCCTGGTTGATCTTGCTGTCGACCTTGATCTCTCCGCCCAGTTTTTTGATGATACCGTAGGTGATCGACAGGCCAAGGCCTGTGCCGTATCCTTTTTTGGTGGTGAAAAACGGTTCAAAAATCTGCCGCATGGTTTCTTCGGTCATGCCGTGGCCGTTGTCCCGGATGGCAAGGGCCACGTTCTGGTCCTCTTTTTGCCGGGTGGACAAAACAATTTGTCCGCCATCCTGGACTGCGGCAAATGCATTGGTCAGGATGTTGAGAATGACCTGCTGGAGCTGGCCCCGGTCAGAGGAGATTTTCGGGATTTGTTCGTCAAAGTTAAACTCAATGTTTAGGTTGCGGTGATGGGCCTCCTTTTCCAGAAACCCCAGGGTATCTTTGAGGATTTCATTGATGTCAATCATTTCATACTGCACCCCGATGCGCCTGGCAAATCCGAGCAGCCGGTGGGTGATATTGCGGCACCGGTCCACGGACTGCAGAATCTGGGAGACCCCGCGCATGAGCTTTTCCTTGTCATGATGTTTG
Source organism: Desulfobacterales bacterium (assembly GCA_018224315.1). Classification (GTDB taxonomy): domain Bacteria; phylum Desulfobacterota; class Desulfobacteria; order Desulfobacterales; family Desulfosalsimonadaceae; genus Desulfosalsimonas. The sequence goes on from JAGTVF010000148.1 coordinate 4,911, forward strand.
TCATGGTCCACCAGATCCTTTAAAAGTCCGGCTTTTTCATTGATAATGGCAAGGGGATTGTTGATTTCGTGGGCAACGCCCGCGGCCAGCCGGCCGATGGAGGACAGCTTCTGGGTGTATTCAAGCTCCCGGAAGGCAATGACGCGCTTTTCATCGGCCTCCCGGATCCGCTTGACCAGCAGGTGGGTGGAGCTGAATATGACCAGAACGATGGCGATCACACTGGCCACAAACATATACGACATTTCCTGCTTGAGCGTATGCCAGGGCTGAAAAATGTTTTTCTGGGGCAGGATCATTACAAGGGTAAAGTCATGCTTGATCAGCCGGGAATAGACCATGACGATATCGCGCCCCTCCGGATCGGTCAGTTCCCGGACATGGGTGCTGGAATCACCTGAGGGGATTTTCATGGGAAACGGGTCCAGGACATTTCCGTAGTTCCGGGAATCGGACTGGAGAATGCCCTTGGAGTTGACGATAAATGCGTCCGTGATGGGATCCATTCCCATGGGGCTGATCAGGTCCTCGAATTTTTGGGTATCCATGGTGGCCCGCAGGATCCAGGATTCTCCCTGGTCGTTTAAATTCTGCACGGCCATGGCGATATGGGGCAGGTCCCGGTAGCCCATGAAGACATCGCTGATATAAACCCCCCGCACCCGGGCCTCGTTGAACCATTGCTGGGTGGAATAGTTTTTGTTCAGCAGGTCATAGGGACCGGTGTAGGCAATCTGGGTGCCGTCGCTGTTGATGATGCCCAGATCCACGTATCCGCCGTATTCTTCCCGCAGAATGCGGAAAATCCGGTGCAGGGTGTCCTGTTTGGACAGAATTTCAAAGGAATAGCTCGAGGAGATGAAGTGGATGGCAGACAGGCGCTCTTCTAAAAACAGTTCGAATGAATGGGCGGCTTTGCCGACAATGGCGCGAATGGGTTTGATGCGTTCGGCCTTGATGTTTTTTTGGTACTGTATGGCGTTGGTGGCGGCCATGATGGCCAGGGGAATGAGGGTGACAGCCAGCATCAGCAAGATGATATTGCGGCGAAGGCGCCTGTAGCGCCGGGGCATTTCTTTTTTTTTGTCATCCCGGTCCAATATCTGACGACCAAGGTCCAGCCATTTTTTCATCTTATCGGCCATTGGATTTGCTCTCCTCCTGTTGGCCGACAATGGCGCCCGGGTAAAGTTTGTTGTTCAGCAATTGCTCCACTCCTTGCTTCCACGGCCCGATAACCGAATCATAGACACGGATGCGCTTCCAGTTCAGGTATTGATAATACGGATCTTCAATGCCTCCGCAGATCACCGTGTCCACATCTTTTGTCAAAATCATGTGGCATAGTTTTTCCGCGGAGACCTGGGCCAGGACCACGATTTTTTTCCCCCACGTCCCGTCATGATCTGCTGAAACAATGGCGGCTTCCGATGCCAGGTCAAAACGGGGCGCCACTTCGTGTCCGTAAAGGGGTATGAGAATTTTTCTGGGCATGGCTCTGTCCTGATATCGAAATGACACCTGTTTTTTTAAAATAGCATACCCGCCGGGCAGGTGTCCAACCATTTCCCGGTCTGCGGGGTCTGTTTTGCCCTACTGGATCTGATACTGTTTGATTTTCCGCCACAGGGTGCTTCTGCCCCAGCCCAGCAGGGCTGCGGCCTTGTTGCGGCGGCCGCCGGTCCGGACAAGGGCGTCGATGATCATCTGCTTTTCGGTCTCCGCCCATGTGGCCGCCTCTTCGGCGCTGTGCTGAGCAGTGCCGGAAACCGTTCCGGGCACCGGCCGCGGCTGCGTGTCAGGATCGGCAGCCCCCGCAGCCGGATTGACTTTTCTGCTGAGATAAGCGGGCAGATCATCGGGTTGAATTTGATGCTGCCGGCAGACATTGACCGCGTATTTGATGATGTTTCGCAATTCCCGCACATTGCCCGGATAAGGGTAGGTGCTGAGCAAATCCAAAGTTTCAGGGGCAGTTTTCGGGATATCTTTGCCAAAACCCGTGGCGAATTTGTGCAGAAAATGCTCCGTGAGCAGACTGATGTCATCTCCCCGATGCCGCAGCGAAGGCAGGTGGAGGCGTACCATGTTTAGCCGGAACAGCAGGTCTTTGCGGAATCTGCCTTGTTCCGCCATTTGTTCCAGGTTCCGGTGATCGCCTGCGATAACACGCACATCCACCTGAAAGCCCCGGGTTCCGCCCATGGGATAGACGGTGTTGTTGTCCAGAAGGTTTAAAAGTCTTGCCTGCAGGGCCAGGGGCAAATCTCCGATTTCGGCAAGATACAGGGTGCCGTTGTGCGCCAGCCGGAACCGGCCCTGCCGGTTTTCGGTGGCGCCGGGAAATGCGTCCTTGAGGTGTCCGAACAATTCGGATTCAAGAAGGGTTTCGGGCAGGGCCCCGCAGTTGATTTTGACAAACGGTCCCCGGGCCCGGCCGGCGTTTTCGTGGATGGTCCTGGCCGCCAGGTCCTTTCCCGTGCCGGTCTCACCGGTAATCAGCACCGGGGAATGGTTTTGGGCGATCAGGGGCAGGGTTCGAAAGATGCTGACCATGTCCGGGCTTTTGCCGATCATCCCGGCAAAGCCAAATGCCGGATGCATTTGTGTCTCTGGCTGAGCTGCGGCCCGCAGGTCCTCGATGGCGTCCACATAGCCCAGGCACCGGCCATCGGGGTCAAAAAGTCCGATAATGGTAATACGCACGTCAATGCGCTGTCTTTCCCGGTTGATCAGATCACTGTGCACGCACACCGGTCCGGTGTCCGGGGAAATTTTGGATACCGGACTGTCTTTGAGATAGGCCCGGGCGCGCACAATATTGTGGCAGGCCATGTTTTTTGCTTCCTGGGTGCTATAGCCGGTCAGGGCGGAAGCCGCCCGGTTCATGTAACGGATTTGGCGCCGGGCATCGAGCAGGATCAGGGCTGTGGGAATTTCGTCGAAAACAGCTTCTGCGGAAACCGGCGCATCCAACAGCCCTGAAATCAGATGCTGGCAATGATTTTCCAAAAAGCGCTCCTCCCCGGCCCTATGCTTTGTGTCTGAGGGTATGGATGACGATTTGTTTTTTTTCTCCCATGCCGGTAAAGGCCATGCCCTTGTGGGAAAGATCAAATTGCTTTTCGGCTTCCATGAGAAATTCCATCATGGACATCCGGGCGATATCATGGGCCAGATAGGCTGTGCCGCCGGATTTGAGCTTTTTTTTGAGAATGTCAATGACCGGGTGTACGTCAGATTTTCGGTATATCAGCTCTGAGCCGCAGATGATATCCCAGGTTTCATGGGTATCGGGTTCCGGCCAGTCAAGGGCTGAGACCCGCACGGTGTCAATTCCGTTGTGGGCCGCGTTTTTCTCCATCAGTGCCAGGGCATCTGGTTCATTGTCCGTAAGGGTCACCTGGTGGCCGAAGGCGCCGAGAAACAATCCGGTAATGCCCATGCCGGCACCGATTTCAAGAATTTTCTGGTTTTTATCCAGCCCCTTATCAATCAGCCAATCCGTGAGCACGATGCCCGCTTCCCAGATTTTTACCCAGAAGGGAAAATGCGCGATTTCCTGCCGGCCTTCAGCCTCGAGCTCTAACATCAGCGGCTCAAGATTTTTAACGCACAGGATCTCTAAACGCCGGCCTCCGATGGCAAGGGCCTTTGGCTCCAGTTCAATGTTGGGGCGAAGCAGCAGTTGGGTCATAACAGTCGTTTTGTTTGTTTTGGCAGAAAACGGGCTTTGCGCGA
>JAGTVF010000149.1 GCA_018224315.1 Desulfobacterales bacterium
AACATTCCCGTCATCGGCATCGGCGGCATCATGTGCGCCGAAGATGTGCTTGAATTCATGATCGCCGGGGCCACGGCCGTGGAGGTTGGCACGGCCAATTTTGTCAATCCCTCTGTTACCACGGAAATTGTCGACAATCTGGTCCGGTACATGGAGCACAACCATATCCGCCGGATCACGGATCTGGTCAAAACCCTGGAAACGGACTGAGCCGGCGGCAGCCCGGAAAAGCGCTTTAAAGCGCCTCGGAGGTGCGCGCCGGGTTTTCCTTGAGATATTCCAGGCGGTTTAACCCGTTGATATAGGCGTATGCACTGGCGGTGATAATGTCGGGGTCCGCGCCCCGGCCCAGGGCAATGACCTCGCCTTCCTTGAGCCGCACTGTCACCTCTCCCTGGGCGTCCGTGCCCCCGGTCAGGGCGTTGACAGAAAAGCGCAGCAGCGAGGACTGGGTTTGGGTCAGCTCGGAGATGGCATTAAACGCTGCGTCAATGGGGCCGTTTCCACTGCCGGTGCAAAAGACTTCCGCGCCGTTGATCAGCATTTTCACGGTGGCCGTGGGCAGCACCGTGGTGCCGGCGGTGACATGCAGATACTGCAGGGAATAAATGTCTGCCGTGCGCAAAACCCCTTCATTGACAAGGGCTTCGAGGTCTTCGTCAAGCACCACCTTTTTCTTGTCGGCCAGTTCCTTGAATTTTTTAAACACCAGCTTGAGCTCTTCCTCGGAAAGATCATAGCCGATGTTTTTCAAGTGCTTGTGCAAAGCGTGCTTGCCCGAGTGCTTGCCCATGACCAGTTTGCTGGTGGTCAGGCCGATGGTCTCGGGCTTCATGATCTCGTAGGTCATGGGATTGGCCAGGACCCCGTGCTGATGAATACCGGCTTCGTGGGCAAAGGCGTTGGCGCCCACGATGGCCTTGTTGGGCTGTACCGGCATGCCCGTGATCATGCTCACCAGCCGGCTGATGCGGTAGATGCGCGTGGTTTCAATGGCCGTTGTCACCGGAAGATAGGTGGGCCGGGTGTTTAACGTCATGACCAGCTCTTCCAAGGACGTGTTGCCGGCCCGCTCGCCAATGCCGTTGATGGTGACCTCGGCTTGCCGGGCCCCGTTTTCAATGGCTGCCAGTGTGTTGGCCACGGCCAGGCCCAGGTCGTTGTGGCAGTGTACGCTTAAAATCACCTTGTCGATGCCGGGCGTGTGTTTGCGCACATATGCCACCAGTTCCCCGAACTCGTGGGGCACGGCATAGCCCACCGTATCGGGCAGGTTGATCACCTTTGCCCCGGCTTTGATGACGGCTTCAAAAACCTGGCACAGAAAATCCGGGTCACTTCTGGAGCCGTCTTCCGCGGAAAACTCCACATTGTCGGTAAACGAGCATGCGTATTGGACCGCATCCACCGCGCTTTTGAGTACTTCGTCGCGCGACATGTTCAGTTTGTACTGCATGTGGATATCCGAGGTGGCCAGAAATGTGTGAATCCGGGGCTGGGCGGCATGGCCCACCGCCTTCCAGGCCCGGTCAATGTCATGCACCGATGCCCGGGCCAGGGCAACAACCTCTGAGTTGACCACTTTCCGGGCCACTTCGGCCACTGCCTCGAAATCGCCTTCTGAAGCCGCGGGAAACCCGGCTTCGATGGCATCCACCCCCAGTTTTTCGAGCTGGGTGGCCAGGCGAACCTTTTCGGCAGTGTTCATGCTCGCCCCGGGCGACTGTTCCCCGTCGCGCAGGGTGGTGTCCAATATGTATACCTTTTCCTTCATTTGCCTTGCTCCTGCGGGCTCTGGTTGTTGCCGTTGGTGATCCGCGCCAGTTTATACTGAAAGCTGTCTGCCAGGGCCTGCCAGCTTGCCTCGATAATGTCTTCGGATACCCCGATGGTGCTCCAGAGGGCCTCTTCATCCCGGGATTCGATCAACACCCGGACCTTGGCACCGGTGCCGTCTCTGCCGTCTAACACCCGGACCTTGAAATCCACGAGATGGACCGGGTCGAGCACATTGCGGTAGACGTTGTTTAATGCCTTGCGCAGGGAATTGTCCAGGGCGGAAACCGGGCCGTGGCCTTCGGCAGCCGTGATTTCCTCAACGCCTTCCACGTTGATTTTGATCATGGCATGGGACCGGCACGGCCGGTCTTTTTCCTTTTCCACCGTTACCCGGAAGGATTCAAGCTCAAAGCACGGCTGGAACTGTTCCGTGAGCTTTTCCATGAGAATGCGCAAAGATCCGTCGGCCACATCATACTGATAGCCCTCCTGCTCCAGGCGCTTGACCGTGTTGACGATCTCTGCATAGTCATAGCCGTTTTCATCCACCGGAAATCCCAGTTCCCGGGCCTTGTAGCGGATGTTGCCCTTGCCGGCCATATCCGAAATCAGCACCCGGCGGCGGTTGCCCACAAGCTCCGGGGTGATATGTTCATAAGACCGGGGCTCCTTCATGATGGCATCCACGTGCAGGCCGCCCTTGTGGGTAAAGGCGCTTTTGCCCACAAAGGGGCGGCTGTTGATGGGTGTCATGTTGGCGGTTTCACTCACATACAGCGACACTTTCTGCAGCTTTGCCAGGTTTTCTTCGGAAATGCAGGCATAGCCCATTTTCAGCTGGAGAATCGGGATGATCGAAGTCAGATCCGCATTGCCGCAGCGCTCCCCGTAGCCGTTGATGGTGCCCTGGACAATGGTGGCTCCGGCCCGAACCGCGGTAATGGAGTTGGCCACGGCAAGGCTGGAATCGTTGTGGGTATGAATCCCGATATGAATGGGCCGGTCAGCACTGCTGTCAATCACATCCCGGATGACGCCTGTGATTTCTTCGATTTCATGGCACAGGGCACCGCCGTTGGTGTCGCACAAACAGATGGCATCAGCCCCGCCGGCCACGGCCGCCCGGATGGTGCGGGCGGCGTAATCCGGGTTTTCCTTGTACCCGTCAAAAAAATGCTCGGCATCGTAGTGCACTTCCAGGCCGTTTTTTTTCAAATAGGCCACGGAGTTTTCGATCATCTCCAGGTTGGCTTCCAGGGGGATGCCCAGAATCTTTGTGACATGCAGATCCCAGGTTTTGCCCACAATGGTGCCCACGGGCGCGCCGCTTTCAAGGACCACATTGAGCTGCCGGTCGTCTTCAGGCGTGCTGCCGTGCTTGTGCGTGGCGCAAAATGCGGCGATTCTGGCATGTTGAAACGTCTCTTTGGCTGCCAGTTGGAAAAAATCAAAGTCCTTGGCCGACGCCCCGGGCCACCCGCCTTCGATGTAATGGATGCCCATGTCATCGAGTTTGCGGGCGACCTTGAGCTTGTCCTGGGCCGTGAAACTGATTTTTTCTCCCTGGGTGCCGTCTCTCAGGGTGGTGTCATAAAGCCGTATGGATTTCATGGAAACCTTCTTTTGCTTCAGTATGGATTATTTTCCCCGGCGGTCCGGCCGCAGGGAGCGCACTGCCGCCCCGGCCGTCCACATCTCGGAATTTTTGATAACATCGAGTTCCCGGGTCAGCTTTTCCCGGTAATCCGGCGTGCTGTTGGCTTCCAGGACCCGCTGGGTTTCCTTGCCGGATGCAACGCTTTGATACAGGTTTTCAAATACCGGCGCCACGGCATCCCGGAACTTGGGCGCCCAGTCCAGGGCACCGCGCTGGGCCGTGGTGCTGCAGTTGGAAAACATCCAGTCCATGCCGTTTTGATCCACAAGCCGGATCAGGCTCTGGGTGAGTTCCT
>JAGTVF010000150.1 GCA_018224315.1 Desulfobacterales bacterium
AAACAGGCTTAGGTTAGTGATCAGATAGATTCGTGCTTATGGAACCGGTAATGAAAGGAAAAGCATGAACTGCATGACGAAACAGGACCGAAAACAACAGTTTTTGGGCAGCAGCGTTCTCCTGAGCGTTTTTGTGCTTTTATGCCTGTTTTTTCTCTCCCGGGTGCCCTGCCGGGCGGAGACAGGCGGCCCGGGTGTATCCGGTTTTGCCGATGTAAAGGCAATGGCCGCGCATCTTGCGGAGCAGCCCTACAAGCCTGAAAAGCAGGCACCGGAATTTTTGCTGAATCTCACTTATGAGCAGTGGCGCGATATCCGTTTTAAGCCGGGATCGAGTCTGTGGCGATCCCGGAATCTGCCTTTTGAAATCCAGTTTTTTCATCCGGGCGTTTATTATCGGCACCCCGTGGATGTTTATGTAATTGACGGTCAGAAAACAACGGAAATTCCGTTTTCGCCTGAAATCTTCGACTACGGCGAAAACCAGTTTGACCAGGAGATACCGGAGGATCTTGGATTTGCCGGATTCCGCGTTCATTATAAACTGAACCGGCCGGATTATAAGGATGAATTCGCTGTCTTTCTGGGAGCAAGTTATTTTCGCGCGGTCGGAAAGTCCATGCACTACGGGCTTTCCAGCAGGGGGTTGGCCATTGATACCGGACTCGATTCCGGCGAGGAATTCCCGTTATTCACCAAATTTTGGCTTGTACAGCCCGGGTCGGGAGCAGAGCAGCTTGTGGTATATGCGCTGCTTCAGAGCCAAAGCTACACGGGGGCATATGAATTTACTCTGCACCCGGGTGTGGTCACCCAGACGCGGGTCAACTCACGGATATACCAGCGAACACCGGTGAAAAAGCTCGGCATTGCACCGTTGACCTCCATGTTTTATTACGGAGAAAATACGGAAAAACCACCCCAGGGAGATTTCCGGCCGGAGGTGCATGACTCTGACGGGCTACTGATCGCGCAATCGACCGGCGAATGGATCTGGCATCCGCTCCGGAATCCGAAAACACTTTCCATCCTGGAATTCAAGGCGCCGAATCCGATCGGGTTCGGACTACTGCAGCGGGACCTGGAATTTGATCATTACCAGGACCTTGAAGCCCTCTACAACAAGCGGCCCAGTGCCTGGATCAAGCCGACAGGCGGGGACTGGGGCAATGGCCGCATTGAATTGATTATGATTCCGAGCGATAAAGAAGTCAACGACAACATTGTCGCTTTCTGGGTTCCCGATATAGCCGATCAGACCGAGGTGCTGTCGTTCTCATATATTATTTCCTGGTTTTTCCCTTCCCGAAGCCCGCATGGAGGCGGGGTTGTGAATGCGACCTTTGCCTCGGCCGATGATCAGGAAAAGACCCGCAGTCTTCTGGTGGATTTCAAGGGGGGAAAGCTCGATTCCCTCAATTCCCAGGCTTTTCCAGGGGCACGGGTGACTGCTGGCGAGGCAATCAGCATCGTCGAACAACGGGTTCAGAAAAATCCTTATATCAATGGCTGGCGAATGGTGCTTAAAATCCGGGCCAAAGACCAAAGTACGCTGGAAAAGGTCCTGGCCAACAAATCCGAACCGATTCATCTGCGCGGATTTCTGCACCTTGGCGAAGACGTGCTCACGGAAACATGGCGCTATGCCTTTTACCCGTAAACCGAAATCGTCACCATCTCAGCATTCAGGCATTTTTTAACGGATGCATCTTGTTTGGACCCGGGATATGTATGACCGAAAGGATGGCGGAAAAACTGAAATGGCGGAAAAAACGAGAACCGATCGGATCCCCGAAATACAATGGCAATGGCGGATGGCCCGCAACCGGATGATCGGATACCTGGATGCGCTTGACGTCCCCCCGGTTGAGGCGCTGGAAACAACCTGCGAAATTTCTGCCGAAGTCCTCCGTCGCAGTCAGACCCAGGATTCCATAAAGCCCGTGGAAGAGGCGATGCAGATGCTGCGCCGGACGCTGGCTGAGCAGAACCGCATTGAAGAGGGCAATTTCATGGTTTTCGCAGACGCGGAACTTGTGCAACGACCGCTGCCGCCCATGAAAGAAGGCCGCATGTGGCCGGACGGTCCGGATGGAGATTTGGGGGACGGGCTGTTTAACCGGATGCTGAAAAGAGTCCGGTCCATTCGCTCCTTTTGCCTGCTGTCTTACAGGACGCCATAGCCGGCAGGGAGACGAATGTGCGAGCAGATCCATCTTTCAGGGTAAGCAGGTACAGGGTTTTTTTCAGGCGATTCGGGCTGTTGTTCCTGGTGATTGTTCCAAGCGTTATTGCCACAGCTTACATGGCCTACATTCTGCCCCACGGCGGCGGGACAGCCATGGAGTTCTTTGTTCTGGTCATGTTTGCGATCCTTTATGCCTGGATTTCCGTGGGCTTCTGGACGGCGATGGCGGGCCTGGCAATCCTGGTGCGCGGCGCTGACAAGTATTCGATTTCCAAAATCTACCCCGGGGAAACGCTGCTCAACCGCAATCGTGATGTTCGAACGGCTGTGGTGATGCCCGTTTACAATGAATCGGCCCCTCAGGTATTGTCCTGCCTTTGTGCAACGATTGATTCCCTCCTGGAAACCAGTTCTGAAGGGCAATTTGACTTTTTCATCCTGAGCGATCCCGGGGATCCGGATATCTGGCTTCAGGAAGAAATGGCCTGGGCAGATTTGCGTCTTCGGTACCAGAATGCAGCGTGCGGAATTTTTTACCGCCGACGCAACGACAATGAAAAGCGAAAAAGCGGAAATATTGCGGATTTTTGCCGGCGGTGGGGCCGGCATTATCGCTACTTGTTCGTCCTGGACGCTGACAGCGTGATGCGGGGACAGACCATGGTTCAAATGGTCGGGATAATGGAGTGCCGGTCCGAAATCGGCATCCTGCAGAGTCCGCCCGCGCTTGTCAACCGGGAAACCCTTATTGCACGATCCCAGCAGTTTACCAGCAGCCTTTACGGGACCATGTTTGCCGCTGGTCTGAATTTCTGGCAGTTCGGCGATTCCCAGTTCTGGGGGCATAATGCGGTTATCCGGATGGCCCCTTTTATGAAACACTGTGATCTGCCGCGGCTGCCGGGCAAACCTCCCATGGGGGGCGATATTCTCAGCCATGATTTTGTTGAGGCCGCTTTCATGCGACGAGCCGGATATGAAGTCTGGCTGGGCTATGATCTGGGTGGAAGCTATGAACAGCCACCCACCGCGCTGCTGAGTGAACTGAACCGGGATCACCGTTGGTGCCAGGGCAATCTGCAGCATTTACGGCTGCTGTTTGCCAGAGGGATTCGTGGGGTTCACCGGACCCTGTTCGTAAACGGGGCCATGGCCTATGGTTCTGCCCTTTTCTGGTTCCTGTTTCTGGCCGCCAGCAGCATCATGGCGATTTTGAAGAATATAAGGGAACCGGACTATTTTCCCGAAGGCCGAAGCCTGTTTCCCCAATGGCCGGTATGGGAGCCCCAGTGGGCCCTTGTTCTGCTGGCCTCCACCGGGTTTATTCTGTTTTTGCCGAAAATCCTGTGCTTGATCCGGGTGCTGCTCAAAGGGCAGCAGGCCGGGCTTTTCGGGGGGCGCGTGCGGCTTTTGGGAAGCTTTTTGCTCGAAATCCTGTTTTCCACCCTGCTTGCGCCGACCCGCATGCTGTTTCATGCCAAATTCGTCTTTCTTACCCTGCTGGGGCGCGGGATTTCCTGGGAGGCCCAGGAGCGCGGAGACGTGGGAACACCCTGGTCCGATGCGTTCCGGTTTCATCTGGGCGGCACCATCTTCGCCCTGTGCTGGGGAATAACGATGTTTGTGATCAATCGCGCCTTTTTCTGGTGGCTGTCCCCCATACTGATTTCCTTGCTTGTTGCAATCCCGGTGTCTGTCTGGTCCAGCCGGCGTGAAGGGGGGATGTTCCTTAAAAGACATGGCCTGATGCTGACTCCCGAGGAGGTGCAGATCCCGCCGGAGTTGCAGACCTTGCGGACGCTTCGGACCGACGGTCCATATTTGGGGCGCGTTCAACCAGACGGGGCCGACAGTTCGACTTTTGCGGCAGGGGTGGTGGATCCGAGGATTTATACGCTTCACATGCACATGCTGGCATCCCAGCAGATCACGCCTGCCGTCGCCGCGGAGCACCTGGCGGATTACTGTAGAAAGGCCCTTGAACAGGGTCCTGATGCGCTTGACAGCAAGGAGAAAAGTGCGATCCTTTCTGATCCGGCCAGCATGCGTGAACTGCATCGGAAGGTCTGGGAAATATCGGATCCGGAACTCAGCCGCAAGTGGTGCCTGCCCGGCGCCTGATTCCCTGCACACAGGCCGGCTTAACGCACCCTGCACATCGTAGGACCTCTATATTCGGATTTTTTCGGAATAGTAAGGCGTTGTCACGCTTTGCATTTCAAAATTTCACGATTAGTTATTAACCAAGCGAGGTTGCAATTATTTGAGTTCTGTTCTGCTGACAAGGGGAAAACCATGAAAAAACGCCTTACCGGCATTGTTTGTCTGTTTTTTTGCTTGTTGTTTGTAGTTTTTTTTCCCCCGGCCGTCCAGGCCGGCACGGGCCGCGCGCAATTGTCTTCTGCCGTTATTGAAGATTTCGATTATGCATGGCTCAAAGGGTATGCCCGGCAGATGGCCGGCACGGCATACCATGAAACCGAAGTGAAGCTGCCCAAGGCGGTCAGGAATCTGAGCTGGGATGATTACCAGCAGATCCGGTTCGATCCAAAGCACGCACTGTGGGCAAAGGATGAATCATTGTTCCGGGCCGAGTTTTTCCACCTGGGACTTTATTTTCAAAAACCGGTGACGATTTATGAACTAACAGCGGGCAAGGCCCGAAAAGTACCCTATTATTCGGATATGTTCCGTTACCGAAAATCGGGCCTCAACGGCGAAAGCCTGGATCCGGACCTTGGTTTTGCCGGGTTTCGGCTCAAGTATCATACCGATTGGGAGCGCGACGTGGCCGCCTTTCTTGGAGCCAGTTATTTTCGCGCCGTGGACCGCCGCATGCAGTATGGTTTGTCCGCCAGGGGGCTGGCCATTGATACGGCTGTGCCCGGGGATGAGGAATTTCCAACGTTTACCCATTTCTGGCTTCAATCACCGGGACCGGGCGAGGGGACCGTTGTCGTCTATGCCCTGCTTGACTCCCCGAGTGCCGCAGGTGCCTATCGATTCGAAATCACCCCGGGCAGCACCCTGCACATGAAAGTCGATGCGGCTGTTTATCCGCGTCAGGAAATACAGCGCCTGGGCATCGCGCCCCTGACCAGCATGTACATGATCGGTGAAAACAGCCGAAGAACAGACTGGGACTGGCGGCCCGAGATTCACGACTCTGACGGACTGGCCATGCACACAGGCGCCTCCGAGTGGATCTGGCGGCCCCTGGTCAATCCCAGGGAGCTGCGATTTAATGCCTATGCGGACAGCAATCCCAGGGGGTTTGGACTGATTCAGCGAGACCGCAGTTTTGACCATTATCAGGACAACGGCGTTTTTTACGACAAGCGCCCGAGCCTGTGGGTGGAGCCTGTCGGCAACTGGGGCAAAGGCGCCGTGCAGCTGGTTGAAATCCCCACTGAGGATGAAACATTTGACAATATTGTCGCGTTCTGGCACCCGGCCGAACCGGTGGAACCCGGCCAGGAGCTTTTGTACAGCTATCATCTCTACTGGGGAAATGATGCGCCCGGGCCCGCGGAGCTGGCCCGGGTGACCGACACGTTTACCGGGCTCGGCGGAGTCATTGGGCAACGGCGGGATTATTACAGCAAGCGTTTTGTGGTGGATTTCAAAGGCGGAAAGCTGCCCATGCTGGGCAAGGATGCAGAAGTCAGGCCGGTCGTTACGGCTTCGGCCGGCAGAGTGGAGTTGACCTCCGCACGCCCCCTGAAGGTTACGGACGGGTACCGGGCAAGGTTTGATCTGGTCCCTCCGGACAGCAGCCAGACGCCGATCAACCTGCGGCTTTATCTCCAAATGCACGGCCAGCCGCTGACCGAGACCTGGATTTATCAGTGGACGCCCCCTCCACCGGCGCAAAGACAGCTGCACAACCCGGAGCCGTAGGGAAATTAAACCCCCATGGAAAGGGGATCATTACACCTCTGCCGCGTCCAGGCCCAGCTTCCGGCGCTGGTTTTCAATGTGGCCGCGGATGAGCACGGCGGCTTTTTCCGGGTCCGGCTCCACGGCGAATGTGGCGCCCACCACTTCGCCAAGGCCTTTGGTGAGCAGTTCCACTACGTTCATGCTGCCGGCAATGGGCGGCATGGGGCCCAGGACCGTATAAATCCCGGAAGCCACCACATAGGCGCCGATGGAAACGGCTTTTTCCGAGTACCACTCCGGGGCAGCCCCGGCCAGGGGCAGGTCGCTGATATCGGTTCCCAGGGCGTTGGCCAGGGATGCGGCCAGCACCAGGATGCGCACGTTGTCTACGCACGAGCCGAAATGCAGCACCGGCGGTATTCCCAGAGACCCGCACACCTCCTTTAACCCCGGCCCGGCATGGGAGATGGCCTCTGCCACCTTGAATCCGGCCTTGGCAGTGGCCACGGCCGCACATCCCGTGTCCACCACCAGGATGTCGTTTTCAATCAAACGTTTGGTCAGGGTCACATGGCCATAGTCGTGCTTGATCTTGGGGTTGTTGCAGCCCACAATGCCTGCGGCTCCACGGATTTTGCCCGCTTTGATCGCATCAAGCAAAGGCTCCGGCGTGCCCCCCAAAGCGCCCACAACCGCTTCCACGGAAAATCCGCCCACTGCATCCAGGGGTTCCACAGGGATATAGGTTTCACCG
>JAGTVF010000151.1 GCA_018224315.1 Desulfobacterales bacterium
CACCATCTTCGGCCCGGGCCGGCCGGAGCGGAATTTCCCTGGTGGCTTTTGCCGTGTTCCGGTATGATTCCGGTACGCTGGACAGGTCATTGGTGTAGCGGGTGACACCGTTATTGTCCGTGTACTGGTAAATCCGGGCCTCGCCTGTGGCCCCGGCGACCAGCAATGCGGCGGCAAGAAAGATGAAAAATCGGATTTTGGGCATTTTTATACCTGTTGGGGTTAGGGATGCACGGCAGTTTGAAGAAACGGGAATCTTGTTGATATATTACTGTATCTTTTGTATAGGGAGGGTGTCAAGACGGTCTTTGTCTGTTTAAACGGGAAAAGTCAGGGTTATGAATAAAAAGCACAGTATCGGAATCTGTTTGTTTCTGCTTGTTTTGGTCACTGCATGCGCACCCAAGGACAGGCCGTTTCGGGATATTTTTCAAGACGGGCAGCCGGGGCAGGTCCTGTTTGAAAAAGCTGAGCAAAAATACGGGCAATCGGCTTATTCAGAGGCCGCAACGCTCTACCGCCAGTACCTTGAGGAAGATCCGGACGGGGCCCGGGCTGCTGATGCCCGTTTTAAACTGGGCATGATACAGATGCACACCCGGGATTACGGCCGGGCGCGGGAGTTGTTCCTGGAGTTGATCCGGGAAATTCCCGACACCGATGCCGCCGGACGTGCACGGGTGGGTGTGATGCGATCGTATATGGAACAGGGAGACTTTCAAGAGGCCCTGGCGTATTGGCGGAAACTCTCATCAGAAGACCGCCTGGAAGCCCCCCGGCAGCTGCGTGTGGATCTGCTGGCAGGCGATGCCTGGATGGCGCTTGGCCGTTTTGACAGGGCATATGAAATGTTTTTGTCGGCATTTGAACGCGCCGGAAAGCAGCAGCGCGAACATGTGGGCAAGCGCTTGCTGGCTGCAGCTTTTCAAATGACCCCGGAGCGGCTCCAGGCTGAACTCGACAGCCTGGAGGGGAACCCCCCCAGTGGGTATCTCATGTATCAGCAGGCAGTGGTGCTGGCCGCAGAGGCCCGCATCGGCGACTCTTTATCGGTTTTTCAGAAATTTGTGGACCGATTTCCGGATCATCCCCTGGCTGCAGAGGCCAGAGAGGAAATCGAGCGGATCAGTGCCCAGGCTTTTTTTAAAGATAACCGGGTGGGCTGCGTGCTTCCCCTGTCCGGTCGGTACGAGGTTTTCGGCCAGCGGGCCCTAAAAGGTGTGGAATTGGCGGTTTATCAGGCCGGAAGCCGCATGGACCTTTCTCCCCAGGCACAACTGGTGGTGCGGGATTCCGGATCCGATCCCCAGACCGCGAAAAAAGCGGTTGAGGAGCTGGCTGACCAGGGGGTGGCGGCCATTATCGGCCCCATGACCGGCGGCTCCGCCCCCCTGGCCGCGGCCCAGGAAAAGGGGGTGCCCATTATATCCCTGACCCAGAAGTCCGGGGTGACAGAAGCCGGGGCTTATGTGTTTCGCAACTTTTTGACTCCTGAGATGCAGGTGAGCGCCGTTGTCGGCCATGCCGTGGAGCAACTGGGCTGCCGCCGTTTTGCCGTGCTTTATCCGGACGAAGCTTATGGAAAGACTTTTTTTCACCAATTCTGGGATCAGGTGCTGGCCAGGGGCGGGCGTATTGTGGGGGCGGAATCCTATGATCCGGATCAGACCGATTTTGCCGAGCCCATTAAAAAACTGGCGGGGCTGTATTATGATCTGCCCGAGGATTTAAAGCCCCTGGAGCCGGATTTGGCCGAGTCTGAAAGTTTTATCCGGGCGGTGATGCCTGAAAACCAAATGCCTTCAGAAAGACGGGCCGGGCTTTGGCCATTGGGTTCTGAAGCCGCCGGGAAGCCGCGGATCCGCCCCAGGCCCGAAGAGGATGACAAGCCACAGCCGATTGTGGACTTTGATGCTGTTTTTATCCCGGACAGTCCGGAAAAAGCGGGCTTGATCATTCCCCAGCTCCGGTATCACGATATCAATGAGGTGTATCTGCTGGGCACCAATCTGTGGCATTCCCCAAGGCTGATTCAGATTGCCGGAAGACAGCTGCGGAATGCTGTGATTCCGGAGGGCTTTTTTGCATACAGCCGAAACCCGGTCGTAAAGGCGTTTGTCTCTGAATTTAAAGAGATTTACGGCGAAACGCCGGGCTTTATTGAAGCCGTGGCCTATGATTCGGCCTTGATGATTTGCCGGCAGCTGGCGGAAAAAAAGATCGCCAACCGGCCCGCCCTGCAAAAAGCCCTGGTTGAGATGCGCGCATACGGAGGGGTAACCGGAAAAACGCGTTTTTTATCATCCGGAGAAGCAGAAAAAGAACTCTACCTGCTGGATGTTATTGACAGCCGATTTGTGCAGATTGCCCCTTAACCCGGCGTTTATGCGTTGACAAGGCTGCCCTGGCCCGTGGCCTCCAGCACGGTCTGCCATAGTTTGTCGCCGCCAAACACATGCTTTCGCTTGCCTGCGGTCAGGGGCACCGGCACGTGGACGAAATGATCGTTCCAGTGGCCGATGATCATGTTGGTCTTGCCGGCAATGCCGGCGTGCACCGCATCCCTTCCCAGAAACGTGCAATACACATGATCATTGGAATTGGCCGGCAGGCTCCGGATCATGTAGCTGGGGTCAATGTATTTCAGGGATATCTCCATGTCCCTTGCGGCAAAGTATTTCTGGATCTGTTCCTTTAGATACAGCCCGATGTCATGAAGCTTGATATTGCCGGAAGGATCATATTCCGCCTTGTGGGATTCGAAAAACTTCTGGCCTGCGCCTTCTGCAATCAATATAACCGCGTGCTTGCGCTGGGCCAGGCGCTCCTGGAGCTTGGTGATCAGACCGTTTGGTCCTTCCATGTCAAAATCGATTTCCGGGATGAGCACGAAATTGACATCCTGCTGGGCCAGGGTGGCCGTGGCTGCGATAAATCCGGAGTACCGGCCCATGAGCTTGATCAGTCCGATGCCGTTGGGATAGCCTTCGGCTTCCTTGTGGGCCCCTTTGATGGCGCCGGTGGCAATGTCCACTGCGGTGTCAAATCCAAAGGACTTGGAAACCATGTGAATGTCATTGTCAATGGTTTTGGGAACACCGATGACGCTGATTTTCAGGTTTCTCTGCCGGATGGTGGCATCGATTTTGGACGCCGCCATCAGTGTGCCGTCCCCGCCGATCATAAACAGGATGCCAACGTTCATCCGTTCCAGGCAGTCCACAATGGCCTCAATATCCTGGGGTCCCCGGGACGATCCCAGGATGGAGCCGCCCATTTCATGAATGTCGACCACGTTAGCCGGGCTCAGATCCCGGACATCGTGCTGGTATTCGGGGATAAAGCCCTGAAGGCCGTAGCGGACTCCGTAAATATGTCTAACCCCGTAGGAGTGGTACAGTTCCAGGACAATAGAGCGGATGATGTTGTTTAGCCCGGGGCACAACCCCCCGCAGGTCACCAGAGCGCACTTGAGCTTGCTGGGATCAAAATAGATTTTTTTCCGGGGGCCGGCCAGTTCGAATGAGGGGGGAGTTGTGCCGTTCTGGATGGCTTCTGTGATCTTGTTGGCCTCCAGTTCGATTAACACCCGCTCATTGTCATCCTTGAAAATCTCCTGGCTGGAGCCGTTTAATTCCTCTGCAATAGGGGATTCGATTTTGGCTTCACCCAGGGTGTCAATACGGGTGTCCATGTCCATGTCAATATTGGTGTAGATCGTCATTTTGCTTCTTTCCAAACATGTCTTTGTTTTGTATGCAAACCCGGTTTTCTGCGCTGTGGCGCAATCAAACCGGATTGAATTTCAGTGCGCCTTTGCCCAGGATGTCATGAAGGTGCAGGGCCCCCACGATCGTGCCGGTTTCATCAATTGCCGGCAGCACGGTGATTTGATGGGTTTCCATGATGTTTAAGGCCTCGTAAAGCGGCGTTGCCGGATGAACGTGTTTGGGGTTGGGCGTCATCATGGCCTCCACGGCATTGTCATATACTGATACCCTCTGCACCACCAGCCGCCGGATGTCTCCGTCTGTGATAATGCCGGAAAGGCGGTTTTTTTCGTCAACAATAAAAATAACCCCGAGCCGGCACCTTTCCATCTCTGCCAGTGCTTGTTCCATGGATGTTCCGGTGGCTGCCGTGGGCACTGCCGCGCCGGTGAGCATGATATCGGACACCCCGTAGGATAGCCGTCTTCCGAGGTTGCCCCCCGGGTGAAATTTCTGGAAATCACTGGTGTTGAATTTGCGTTTTTCCAGGAGCACAACCGCCAGGGCATCGCCCATGGCCAGCTGGGCCGAGGTGCTGGCCGTGGGTGCCAGTCCCAGGGGGCAGGCTTCTTTTTCAACACCCACGTAAATGAGCAGGTCACTCTGGGCAGCCAGGCTTGAGCGGAAATTTCCGGTAAAGGCCACCACCGGGCAGCCCACACTGCGAATGCTGGGAATCAGGATGTTGAGTTCATCGGTTTGCCCGGAGTTGGAAAGGGCGATAAACACGTCATCTGCAGACACAATGCCCAGATCCCCGTGCATGGCCTCCACCGGGTGGAGAAACAGGGATCGGGTGCCGGTGCTGTTTAAGGTGGCCACGATTTTGCGGGCGATTAACCCGGATTTCCCGATCCCGGCCACAATCACCCGGCCCCGGGACTGATAGATCAGGTCCACCAGCCGGTTAAACTGGTCATCAAGATGGGCTGCAAGTTTTTCAATGCCTTCGGCCTCGATTCGCAGGACTTCGCCCGCCCGTTTTCTATACATGGCAAAGCCCTTTCACAGCGGGCCTGGCAGATAAGCGTATCAAAGACAATAGATTGATCCTTTCAGGAGATAAATAATATTTATCCTGTCAGTTTTTCAAAGAAAAATCAACCCTGCCCACCGCCGGGGCGGGTTACGGCCCCTGCCGGCCGGATTCGGCCATTTCGGCCATTTTATGAATACTGCGGGTCAGGTAACATCTGCCCTGGGCAAATACCCCGTAGTCCGCCCCGCTCATGGCGGAGGCAAACCGTACCGAGTTGACGTAAAACATCCAGGTCTCGGTCCACAGACGTTCAATGGGTTCGTCAA
>JAGTVF010000152.1 GCA_018224315.1 Desulfobacterales bacterium
GATGCCACATCAATGGTTGCTGCAATCGGATCAGCGACTTTTTCCTTTTTGGGAGCCGCTTTTTTTTCTTTTTCTTCTGCCATTAGAGGTTCCTCCTCTTGTTGCTTTAAAATTCGGCAAGTATGCATGTCGCGCCGGTGTCGGGCATATCAGCGGGTCTTTCCGCCATGGCGCAAGATGTATGGAATGCCTTTGAATACCATATTTTTATCTTCAGACTCTCCGGTGAATCCGGTCCAGTCTTTCCACAATTTTATCCAAGTGGGATTTCTGTTCCTCTGCCGGGCTCAGGGCTTCGGGTTTTTCTGCTGCCGCCTCGCGTTTCTTGTGAAGCTGCTCGCGCTCCTTGGCCCGTTTTTCGCGCAGTTTGCGTTCTTCTTCTTCCCGCTTGGCCCGATCTTCGGCCGCGGCCTTCTTCTTGGCCTCTTCTTCAGCCTTGGCCTTGGCTTCTTCATCGGCTTTTGCCTTGGCTTCGGCCTCCTGCTTGGCCTTGGCTTCAGCCTCGGCCTTTTTCTTGGCGTCTTCTTCGGCCTTGGCCTTGGCTTCGGCATCGGCCTTGGCCTTGGCTTCCGGGTCCTCTGCCGGGGCGGCCGGCTTTTCCTCGGCCGCTGGCTTGGCCGCTTCTTTCTTGGGCTCTGCCTTCTTTTCTTCCTTCTTGGGGGCGGCCTTTTTGGGCTCGGCCTTTTTCTCTTCCTTCTTGGGAGCAGCTTTCTTGGGGGCGGCCTTCTTTTCCTCCTCGATCTTCAAATCCGGCTCAGGCGACATTGAAGCATAATCAATGTCCACATCAGCCAGCTGTTTTTCAATGGGGGCCACATCACTGGCGGATCCGCCTTCCATAATCAGGTCGATGAAGCTTTTGGCCATGCGAATGGCCTCTGGATGCCGCATAATCAGAATGTCAGAGCCGGCCATCAGGTAGGTGACCGCGCCCACGGCTTCCATGAGGATCCCCCGACGTTCCGGGTCACCCAGTTCAGGTGCATCGTCGGCTTTCTGATTGGCTTCCTTGCAGCGCCAGACTTCGTTTCCGAGGTTATTGACAATGGGATACTGCAGCTTGTCATCACCCTGCATCAAGGCTGCCATGCGGATACGCTCCATAACGGAATAGGAATACTCCATACCGTAGCCCAGACCGCCGGTTGTGGGGTCGATAAGGATGCGGTCATTGGGCACGCCCAGGTTTTCCAGCAAGATATTGACCTGCTTGGCCAGGTTGACGTCAATGGGTGAAGAAGAGATAACCGTGTGGCCGAATCCCATGGCGCTGGCACCGATGCCCTTGTGATTGTCGTCCTCCACCGGCCCGAGAACAAGGTTTTTGCCCTCGCAGGCCTCGGAGACCTTTTTGAGGACTGCCTCGTCTTTCTGGTTATTGGTGGTACCCCATAGAATCAGGGGCACGTCAATGGCCTCGAGAATGCTTTTGACTTTTTTGACAATTTCATCGGGGCTGGCGTCGGCTCCGTTGGGATCGGCGCTTTTGAGCTGCAACACAATCATCTCCGCCCCGTACTGTTCCACGCATTTTTTGGCCCATGCCGCAGGATCGCCGAGCACGTCCTCAAAGGGTTTTTTGGCCGGCTCTGACCAGTCAGTCGGCTCCATGTCCCAGATTTCCATTGCAATCCTGGGCTTATTGGGCATCTCCCCTTCGAACGTATAAAGCGGGAGACAGCTTTCGCCACCGACGGTTACGGCCTTGTCACCTTTGCCGAGAGTAATCGGCCTGATGCTGCCTGCATAGGATTCTTTAAAGATTTCGAAGCCCAATGTTACCTCCTTATTCTTAAGCGATTTCAGTTGAAGCGATATCCATTTACGATTTGATCACAATTTCGATTTATTACTGCAAAACAGACAAAGCCCGCAAGGCTCCTCTGTGTGATCGCCGGCTGCGCAATTGGGCCGATCTTTTGCTTTGCCGCGAAGGCAACACCCGGTGCCGAAATCAACGCGTCATCCTTTTATAAAAACAGTTTTAAAAGATAATTTTAATATCAAAAAAAAACATTTTGTCAATCATTATACAAGCTATTTTATGGGCAAAACAACTGCCACGCCTCCCTGATCACCCCCCGAGTTGCCGGCGCCGCTCATCCATGCGTTTTTTTAATCTCGGAAACAGGTCCTGTTCGGTATGGGGCAGAAACAGGGCGGCAATATAATTGTCCATGAAGGACTGGGTTTCGGAAAGTTCAAAATTGGTCATCCGGTTGACCGTGGCCACCACGTCGCGCCGGATGCTGTTGGTCAGCGCGCTCATCCGGGCGCCCATAAGCGATCCGTTTCCAATGAAGGTGACTTTGTCCGCATCGATTTCCGGCAGCAGACCGATGGTCATGGTTTTTTCCAGATCGATATAGCTGCCGAAGCCGCCGGCCATAATAATGCGGTCCAGATCGTTGATCGACAGGCCCACCTCGGACAGAAGGGTCCGGCACCCGCTGTAGATCGCGCCCTTGGCGCGGATCAGGTTGTCGATATCAATTTCGGTGAGCACCACGTCTCTGTCAATTCCAGAGACATCCTGCCAGGCCAGAACATATTCATACACCCCGTCGACTTCCCGGATACGGTCTGTTTCCAGGTCCCGGTTGAATTTGCCCCGATTGTCGATAATGCCCATTTCAAACATGGTGGCCACGCAGGTAATCAGGCCGCTGCCGCAAATGCCTTTGGGCCGGACATTGCCGATGGTGACATTCATGGGTTCCAGTGTCGCGGGATCAAGGGAGAAGTCCTCGATGGCACCTTCAGCAGCGCGCATGCCCAGCTTGATACCGCCGCCTTCAAAGGCCGGGCCGGCCGAGCACGCCGCACAAACCATCCAGTCCTTGTTACCGATAACCACCTCGGCATTGGTGCCGATATCCATGTACAGGGTCAGTTCCTCGTCCTGATACATCCC
>JAGTVF010000153.1 GCA_018224315.1 Desulfobacterales bacterium
ATGCCGTGTGCCGGCTTCCGGAAGTGGATGCCGGCCGGGCTGCGGCCGCTTTTGCCGATTTTGAGGATTTGGACAGATGCGGAGTCATTGCCGGGGCGGGTACCACGGAATTTCTCTACCTGCTGCCCCGGGCTGCGGCCATCGGCTCCGCCCTGGTGGTCGGGCCCACTTATGCGGACTATGCAGACGCCCTGGCCATCAACGGCGTCAAGCAAGGGTTTTTCATGCGCGAAAGCCCCCGGGGATTCGCCCTGGACACAGACCGGCTCAAAAGGGCTGCAAAAGACGCGGATGCGGTTTTTTTGTGCAACCCCAACAATCCCACGGGCGGATACACGGACACCGATTTATTGGCAGACCTGGCCCGGGCACTGCCGGACACGCTTTTTGTCATGGACGAATCCTACCTGCCCTTTGTGCCCGGGGCCGGAGAAAAAAGCCTGGCCCGCGCGGATCTGCCCAATGTTGTCGTGCTCCGGTCGCTTTCCAAGATGTACTGTATCCCTGGCCTGCGGGTGGGATTTTGCGCCGCGCCCAAAGACCTTGCCCAAACAATCCGGAACCACTGCCCGCCATGGAGCGTCAATGCCCAGGCCCAGCAGGCGGTGATCTATATCGCCCAGAATCAGGACACGGCCGGAAAACATGAAGAAAAAACCCGGCAGTATCTCAAAGACCAGCGCGCCGCAATCGGCCGGCGGCTTGCCGGGGTGACCGGCCTTCGGGTCCATGATTCGGATGCCACATTTATTCTCCTGGAAGGAAAAAATTTCACGGCCGCCGAGATGGCCGCCCATATGCTGGACCATCGCCTGCTGATCCGGAACTGCGAAAATTTCAAGGGACTTGACAACCGTTTTTTCCGGATATCCGTCCAGGACCCGGTTACAAACGCCAGGGCCGCTGAACTGATTGCCGGTTATGCCCAAAAGCGCGCGCAGAAGGCCGGCCGGGAGAACCAATGATGGCCGGGCTCTCTGCTGCCTGGATCATCGCCGCCGCCCTGGCCCTGGATCTGCTCATTGGAGATCCGGCCCGGCTGCCCCACCCGGTTCGCCTGATGGGCGGGGCCGCAGCCCGGCTGGAAAAACCGTTCCGAAGACTTTTGCCCAATGCATTCACAGCCGGCCTGGCCTTTGCCGCAGTCCTGGTAGCCGGCACTTACCTCATCTCTCTTGCCGGGGTGGTGCTTGTCCGTCTGGCACATCCCGCGGCAGGCATGATTGTCGAAATCCTGCTGGTCTATGCCTGCATCTGCCCGCGGTGTCTGTATGACGAGGCCAAAAAGGTTTATCAAGCCTTATCTGCCGACCGTCTGGTTGATGCCCGGGCTTTGATTGCCATGCTGGTGAGCCGGGATACGGCAAACATGGATGAATCTGACATCAGCCGGGCAGCCATTGAAACGGTTGCGGAAAATTTCGTTGACGGCGTGCTCACCCCCCTGTTTTTTGCCGCCATCCTGGGCGCACCCGGGGCCATGGCCTTTAAAATGATCTCCACCCTGGACTCTATGGTGGGATATCGCACGTTAAAATATGAACAATTCGGAAAAGCTGCGGCCAGACTCGATGACGCGGCCAACTGGATTCCGGCAAGGCTGTCTGTGCCCATCATCTCCCTGGCAGCCGCCCTGATTTGCAAAACCGGCCGCAGGGCTTTTAGAACAGCCATATCCGAGGGCGGCAACCATAAAAGCCCCAATGCCGGACGCCCGGAGGCCGCATTTGCCGGCGCCCTTGGCGTGCGCCTGATCGGCCCGGGCATCTACCACGGCCGGCTTGTGGAAAAGCCCTGGATCGGAGCCGG
Organism: Desulfobacterales bacterium; assembly: GCA_018224315.1. Lineage (GTDB taxonomy): Bacteria > Desulfobacterota > Desulfobacteria > Desulfobacterales > Desulfosalsimonadaceae > Desulfosalsimonas. The sequence continues at coordinate 1,810 of JAGTVF010000153.1, forward strand.
ATTCGCCCTGCCCGGTCCGGCCCGAATCACAGCGGCCTGCCGCCTGATGATAACCGCCACCCTGATTGCCGCAGCCGTGATGATCACCTTTTGGCTGATGATCGGATAGGATCCCCCTTGTACCAAGCTGCCGGTGCGGCCCCGGCGGGCGCATTGCACACCAGGGCCCCCACCGGCAGCGGAGCCCCCTTCGTTTGGCATAGCGGCATATCCCTTTTACAGGGATATCTGCGTTGCATTCCGGCCAATGATGATAATTATTATCCAAGAAAACACTGGACTGAATTTAAAAAGGAAAACAAAAAATGGAATACTTGATTATCATTGTCCTGCTGATCGCTGCGCTGGGATTTTTCCTGTACAAAAAAAACCGGCCCGGGCAACCCGCCGACACCCCGGCTGTTGAAGCCACATATATATGTGATCAGTGCGGGGAGCATGAATGCATCTGCCGCAAAGAGGAAAACGGACAGAGCAAATAATGGCCAAAGGAGGACCCGTCATGACCGATAACGCCAAAGCTGCCGTCCTGGCCGCATTTGCCGCAGACAGCCTGGCCCTGGGCGCCCACTGGATCTATGATCCGGAAAAAATCCGCACAGATTTCGGCAGAATCGAAACACCGGCGGCACCGGGCCCGGATTCCTTCCACAAGACCAAAACCAGGGGCGATTTCACCCATTACGGAGATCAGATGCTGGTGCTGCTCCGGGCCATTGCAGAGCAAAAGGGATTTGACCCTGCCGATTTTTCAAAACAATGGCGGGCCCTGTTTGACAACTATGACGGCTACATCGACAATGCCACCCGCAAAACTTTGGCCAATTATCAAAAGGGTGCGGATCCGGAAAATGCGGGCTCATCATCCAATGACCTGGCCGGGGCCGCCCGGATCGCCCCGCTGATCTGCCTTTATCCCGATGACCCGGAAAAATTGGCAGAAGTCGCCCGCTCCCAGACAGCCATGACCCATAACAATGAAGCTGTAATTGATGCAGCAGCGTTTTTTGCCAGGGTGGCCCATGCGGTGCTCCAGGGTTCGGCGCCGGTTGCAGCCATGGAAAGCATTGCAGAAGACGACGAATTTGCCATGTCACCCATTTCCATGTATATCGGGCCCGGACTCAAATCCGCAAACGAAAAGAGCGCTGATGCCATCGCCCGGTTCGGTCCGGCCTGTGAAATCGACCAGGCCCTGCCCGGCACCATCCATCTCATTGCCCGGTTTGAAGACAATCTCAAAGAGGCATTGATCCAGTCGGTAATGGCCGGCGGCGACAGCGCAGCAAGGGCAAGTATGGCCGGGATGATTCTTGGCGCGCATCTGGGCATGGAGGCGGTTTCCGGAGACTGGATCGAAAATGTCAACCGGATCAATGAAATCCGCACGCTTCTGGATCAAATCGCTTAATTTAGGTCACCGGTTTATAGGTGTCTTTTTTTCAAAGCGTTGAAAATGCACACGGCCGCACCGCCCCAGGTGACAGCCAGGCCGATGATCATCATGGCAATGGATCCGCTGCTCATTTCCGGGACTCCTTTATCCCTAAACTGAGGGTTTACCGATTTTTAAAAGCAATTCATTTGAAAGGATAACAATCATTTCTATTTTAAAAATCGGCAAACCCTCCTGGATTTCCAAATTTTTGGTATTATTTGCTTTTCTGCGCCCATGCACTTTTCATGGACTGCAGGACAAAACTTAAAAGCACAATGCCCGCCACCACACACCAGCCGAACATGACCAGGGCGCTGCTGTCATAACCCTCATAATTTTCCCGGATGTCGCCCATCAGATTGGCCACGGCCATGTATCCCAGGACAACCGGGGTGATCACCTTCAGGCAGAAATTCCACCAGGTGCCAATAGCAAAATCAGACAGGGAATTGGCGTACTGACGCACGCTATCGAGCTTAAAAAACCAGGACAGCAGGATCACCTCCACCAGTCCGGCAAAAACAATGCCGAAATTATTGATGAAATGATCCGTGATATCCAAGATAAACAAACCGCCCCGGGTCATGAAAATCAGGCTCAGCATGAAACCAACCAGGCAAAACAGGCTGGTCACAGGCTTTCTGTCCCAGCCGAACTTGTCGATCAAAGATGAGCAGCAGGCCTCTGAAATCGATATCATGGAACTGAGCCCGGCAAAAACCAAAGACAGGAAAAACAAGAATCCGAAAAATTCCGGTGCCGGCAGCAGATTGACAGCCTCGGGGATGGTCACAAAGGCCATGCCCACACCCTGGGTGACAATTTCATGGAGGGCCACGCCCTGTTTGGCCGCCATGTGACCGAGCACGCCAAAAACCATGATGCCGGCCAGCAGGCTGAACCCGCAGTTGATAAACGCGGTCATCATGCCATTGTTGTTGATATCCGATTTTGCCGGCAAATAGCTGGAATAGGTGATCATGATGGCAAAGCAGACGCTCAGGGTAAAAAAGATCTGGCCGTAGGCCGCAGTCCAGACCCGGTAGTCGGCAATGGCGCTGAAATCGGGGCGAAACAGCCAGTCAATGCCCCGGGCCGCCCCATCGAGGGTCACGGCGCGCACCAGCATGATCAAAAGCAGCAGAAAAAGAAGGGGCATGAAGATCTTGTTGGCCAACTCAATTCCCTTTTTCACACCGCTGAACAAAACAATCCAGGTCACCGCCCACATGGCAATGGCAGCGGCAAACACCGGCCAGACAATGCCGCCCAGATCCATGGGCCCGTTGCTTAATTGCAGAAACTCGTCAAAAAAAAACGTTTCCGGACTTGCGCCCCAGCCCAGGTCCAGGGCCAAAAAGGCATAATTCAATGCCCAGGAAATCACCACCACGTAATAGACACTGATGACAAAGGCCACCAGGGCCTGCCACCAGCCCAGCCATTCCCATTTTCCAAAGATGTTGAAAAAGGTCAGGGGAGCCGATCCCCGGTATTTGTGCCCCACCCCGAACTCGAGGATGATGATGGGAATACCGGCGGTGAGCAGGGCAAAAAAATAAGGGATCAGAAATGCTCCCCCGCCGTTGTCATAGGCCATATAGGGAAACCGCCAGATGTTTCCCAGGCCGATGGCCGAGCCCACCGCAGCCAGAATAAATCCGCTTCTTGTACCCCATTGTTCGCGTTTCGCCATTTTATCCACGCCTCCTGCAGCTTAATTGGCCCTTGCAACCCAAAAACGCCGGTAAACAATAAGCTCATTTCATACCCAACCTAACATCCATAGTAAAGTGCAAATTTGGCGTCAAGAAAGAATTCCGGGGGGTTACAAGCTCACTCCGCCGGGCAGAGGCAATTGACGGGCAATACCGCAGTTTTGGCAGAAACACGATCTATATTTCAATGACCCGGCCGGCTCCGCCGGCAAGGCTTTTGTCCCCGAGCCTGGACTTGATCTGCTGTTTGTGCTGGGTGCAGTGGGTGGCACATACCCAATCCAGGCCATCAATGACCGGAAAATCACAAAATCCGTGCAGCCCGCCGATAAGCGCAGCAGGTGGGCCGATTTGCGATGCCGCGGCAAGAATGGTTTCCACACCCGGATGCGAGCAGCCTGCAATCACCACCACCTTGTTGTCTTGTTTGATGCACATGGACTGCTCGATATTTTTCAGCGTGCCCGTGGAATAAATGTTTTCGTGAATTTCCATGGGCCGGCTGATGGAAACGGTTTCCCGGGCCCTGTCGACATTGGAAATGGTATCCGGCACATAGACCCGTACCGGATTGAGTTCCAGGATGGCCGGCAATCCATCAGTGTGGTCCCAGTGATCATGGGAGATGAAAACCTCCTGGACACAGTCCGGGCTGATTCCCAGGCGGTGCATGTTTTCGGTCAGGATCTGTCCGTTTGCACCGGTGTCAAACAAAATGGTCCGGCCAAAGGCCTCAATTAAGGCCGCAAAACCCCAGTCCGGGGCCAGTCGTTTGTCAAATGCATCATTGTCGTATAAAATCGTGATCTTCATAATCCGCCCCCTGGTTTTTAACCGCATGCACCCGGAAAATTGTTAATGTCCTGCACATACCCTTCAAAATCTTTTTGGGCCAGAAAACGGGAAATCATCTCCCCGACCATGGCAGCCGTGTCCACGCGGTATTTTCCCGAGGCATCAGCGCCGGCAATCTGTTTTGCGTTTTCCACAATGG
>JAGTVF010000154.1 GCA_018224315.1 Desulfobacterales bacterium
GGAATTTCCCCGTTTGAAAATTTATTTTCAGCTTTATCTGCGCAATATTTCAGCCAACCTGCTCGGCTTTGTTATTATCCTGGTACTCAATTTTTTTACCCCCATGACCTCGGGCTGGGTGGGCCGGAGGCTTCTGGAAAACGGCGAGGGGCATTATCTGATCAGTCTGTTTCCCTTTATTCTGATTATTATTGCCCTGCTCCAGTACCAGGTCCAGTGTCCGGTATGTCTTTATCTGACCGCCAGGGCGCAGGGCCGGCCCTGTGAGCAGTACAGCCGCCAATATGTGCAGCGGCGGATATTGAATCTGCCCCTGATCCTGGCGGCGGCAAACCTGGCGGTTTATATCCTGGTGCCCGCGGCCTTAATCGTCTATTTCCTGTTTTTTGCCCCGGGCACCATGAACGGCAAAATCGCGGCCCTTTTGTTTTTCCGCTCCGTGATGATCGGCCTGATCACCGCAAGCCTTTCCTTTTTCATTGTGGAGAGCTATACCCGCCGGATCTCCATTCCCCTGGTGTTTCCCGAGGGCGGGCTCACAGAGGTGCCCGGTGCTTTCCGGGTCAATGTCATGCGCAGAATCCGGCTGCTGAACCTGGCCGGCACCCTGACGCCCATGCTGATTCTGGTGGTGACCCTGGCCTTTGTGGTATGGGATGTGATGGGCACGCCGGGGTTTTCCGCCCAACTGGTCCTGGATATCTTTTTTTTCACCATTGTGCTTTGTGCCATTTTCATTGCCATTGGTTTCCGGCTCAATGTGCTTGTGGGCCGCTCCGTGCGCGAACCCATTGATGCCATGCTCAGGGTGGTGGAAAAGGTGGAGCAGGGCGATTTTTCACAGCGCATCAAGGTGGTGTCCAATGACGAGCTCGGTGAGCTGGCAGAAGCGGGCAACCGGATGATCCAGGGGCTTGCCGAGCGGGAGCGGGTGCGCGAATCCTTCGGCCGGTACGTGACCCCGGAAATCCGCGACAAGATCCTCTCCGGTGAAATCCCCCTCGACGGTGAAAGAAAGCAGGCCACCATACTGTTTGCCGACCTGCGGGGATTTAGCAGTTACGTGGAATCCCATTCACCCGAGGAAGTCATTTTGAGCATGCGGGAATATTTTACCTTCATGGAAAAGGTGGTGCGGGACCACGGCGGACTGGTGCTGCAGTTTGTGGGAGATGAGATCGAGGCGGTGTTTGGCGTGCCCCTGGAAGTCGACGATCATGCGGACAAGGCCGTGCATGCCGCCCTGCAGATGCGCCAAAGCCTTGCCCGTTTCAACCAGGCCCGGCAGCAGGAAGGCAAATTGATTTTCAAACACGGGGTGGGCATCTGTTCCGGACCGGTATTGGCGGGAAATACGGGCAGCAAGGATCATCCGGCTTACGGCCTTATCGGCGATACCGTCAACAAGGCCTCCCGGATCCAGGAACTGACCAAGGATTTTTCCTGCGACATTTTGATTGCCCGGCAGACCCGGGAACTTCTCCGGGGCGGATTTGACCTCCGGGCGCGCGGTGAACATGCGGTAGAGGGCCATTTTCACAAGGTAGAGGCCTTTGAAGTGATCGGTCATGCGTAATACCCTGAGAAAACAAATGGCCGTGTTTTTGATTCTGCCCGCGGCCCTGCTGCTTTTTGCCATGGGTTTTGCCGGTTTTTTTTATGCCCGGAACCTGCTTGTGGATCAATGGCGGCAGACCGCGGTTCTCAGGTTGGAACGGGCTGCCCATTACATGGACATGCGCCTTGCCCGGGTGGCTGAATGGATTGATCTTTTCAATGAGGCGGCCAAATCCCCGGAAGGAAAGGATGCACGGGATTTTGTTCTCTCCCGGTTAAAAAACCTCCAGGGCGTTACCGCGGTTGACCTGGTGCCGGCACCCCAATTGCCGGAAAGCCGGCCGGTGCCAAAACTGCGGCGGCCTGTCAAGGGCGGCCCCCTGACAAAACTTTACAGCGGAACCCTGTCTGAGATCACCCTGCCCCGATATGACGCCGGCCGCGACCGGGAAACCGTTACCCTGATTTCCGGGGTTTTGGATGCTGAGACCGGAAAAACCAAAAGACTGCAAGTCTCGGTGCGCTTTGATTACCTGATGAAAGATGTGGAAAGTCTGGGGTGGTGGCAGAGCCGGCAGGTTTGCCTGGTGGACAGCACCGGCCGGTATCTTGCCCATAGCGAGGCCATGGAAGGGGGCCGCAGCCGGCTCGGGGAAACCGGTGATCCGGTGGAACTGGCCGTTTTGGAGCAGATGCAGACCAATTCCCACGGTACATGGCTTGGCAGCGGCCGTCCCCCGGAGAGGGTGGCTGGTTTTTACTGGCTGGGTCAGGCGCCCTGGGTTTTGATTATGCAGGCCCCGGGCCGGGAAATCCTGGCACCCATCATTGAATTTCGCTTTTATTTTGCCATTGCCGGGGGGCTTTGTATCGCGGTGATCCTGCTTTTGATCAATTTTGCGGGCGGCCGTATGGTGCGCCGGATCCAGGGGCTTTTGCAGGCGTTTCAGCTGGTGGCCAAAGGCTCTTACATGGTCCGGCTGCCGGTTTCTTCCACGGATGAAATCGGCCGGCTGGAGGCGGGATTTAACGAGATGGTCGACGGGTTAAAGGAACTGGATTTTATCCGGGATACCTTTGGCCGTTATGTGGACCGGGAAGTGGCCCGGGAGCTGCTGCAAAAACCCGAAGCCTCCCGGCTGGGCGGGCAGAAGCGGGAGGTGGCCATTTTGATGTCTGACATCCGGGGCTTTACCGCTGTTTCCGAGGCGTTGAGCCCGGAAGAAACCATTGGCATCCTGAATCATTATTTTGGGCGCATGATCGATGTGATCCATGAGTACAAAGGTGTTATCGTGGATTTTTACGGCGACGGGGTCCTGGTGTTTTTTGATCCGCAGGACGGCCCGGTTGTCCCGGCAGCGGTCCGGGCCGTGCAGTGCAGCCTGGCCATGCAGCGCAGCATGATCCGGTTAAACCGGGAAATGGCAACCAAGCCCCTGCCGTCCGCCCTGGAAACCCGCATAGCGGTTCATGCCGGATCCGTGGTGGTGGGCAATATCGGATCCGCCAGCCGGTCAAAATATGGCATTGTCGGCCTGGCGGTCAATATGACCCAGCGCATGCAGACTGAAATCCAGGGCGGCCAGATCGTGGTTTCCAAAAGAATTTCCGAGCTGCTCGGTGACGCCCTTGTTGTGAAACCTCCTTTTAATGCCCGGTTCAAAGGGATCCAGGACCCTGTGACGCTTTACCTGCTTGAGGATTTCCGGCCGCCGGAATAAAGAGGAGGCCGTTCAGACCCGCTCCCTGTGCTTTCCTTTGGCCGGGCATATTGTTGAAGAATTTCTCCGATCTGCCGGTCCTTTTCATCCCACAGGGCGTTTAGCCAGTCCTGGAAATGCTGTCTGAATTCCGGGTCGGTTTCAGCCCCGGGCCGCACAAATTCCTGTGGGATTTCGATGCGTTTTGCCCGCATCACCACCCGGGGGATTTTGCCCTTGAGAAAGTCCCAGAAAGGCAGAGGGGCGCTGTTTTCCGGGTATACGAGGGTGACATCAATAATCGCTTCAAGGTTTTCTCCCATGGCCGAAAGCACCGTTGCCACACCCCCGGCCCGGGGCTTTAACAGGTGCTGGTAGGGCGAGTTCTGGTATTGCCGCTTTTTTTCGTCAAAACGGGTGCCTTCCACGAAATTGATCACCGATATGGGCGATTTCTTGAACTTTTCACAGTATCTGCGGGTGGTTTCCAGATCCTTTCCCTTTAATTCCGGATGTTTTTCTATAAACTGCTTTGAATAGCGTTTCATGAACGGAAAATCCAGGGCCCACCAGGCGATGCCCAGAAGCGGAACCCAGATGAGCTGGCGCTTGAGAAAAAACTTGAGAAAAGGAATCCGGTGTTTCCATACGTGCTGCAGCACCAGAATATCGGCCCAGGATCGGTGATTGGAAAGCACCAGGTAAGACGCTGTTGCATCAAATCCGTCCACTCCCTCCACGTCCCGGGCGATATCCTGGGTTATGTGCAGGATCAGGGTGTTGATGTAGATCCAGATCCAGGCAATGCCTGTCAGGATCCGGGTGAGAAAATGGCGGATGCCTTCATGGGGAATCAGTGTTTTGAGAATGATAAAGGGCAGCAGGGTTGTAACACCGCCGATGGTGTTGGCAGTATACAGCAGCAGGGCAATGGCGCCGCGAACCGCGCCGGGTAGAAATCCCAACATAGGTACTCCCCTGTAGCCTGTGACCGTTTCAACAAATGTTTTTAAAAATCTGAAACGCTGTTTAGGTTTTTGATAGCACAGGCCCAGATGGAAAATCAAGCCCGCGGTCCCCGGGTCAGGTTACGCCGGGCTTTTTTCTCCGGGCGGATTTTCAAAGGAGCGCATGGCCGAAAGCATCTCCGGCAGGTGCCGGGCCATGCGCCACATGCTGTGGCGGTGCTGCCACAGCCGGCGGGTAAATTTTTTGCGCCAGCAGGGATCTGAGTAAAACCGCTTGACATGTTCGTTATAGAGCCGGTCAAGCACTTGTTTGGAGCCGATCTCCGACGGGACAAAAACAAAATTCAGGCAGTTCATTTTGCGCCAGTCCTCTTCCAGGGCGCCGTGCTCGGCAATGGTCTTCCAGACCGGCGCCCCGTGAAAGGGTGTAAACTTGGCCATGTTCATGTCATCCAAGCCCAAAGACATAACAAAATCGCTGGTTTTGCGAATCGATGCAACGCTTTCCCCGGGCAGCCCCATCATGAACAAGCCCTTGGCCCGCAGCCCCGCGGCCTGAATCCGCCGGACCGTGTCTTTGACCGCATCAAGATAGACCCCGGGTTTATGGACTTCCAGCAGGGCCGGGTCACCGGTTTCAATGCCCAGAGACACCATAAGACATCCGGCCGCCCTGAGCATCTCCAGCAGTTCGTCGTCTGTGTGGCCCACGCGCACAGCGCAGTTAAACTGCATGCCCAGCGGCCTGGAAGCCAGCAAATCGCACAAACGGGCGATCCGGTCCCGCCGGAGGGTAAACAGGTCGTCATAGATGTTTAAATGACGAATGCCAAAGCGCGTTCGCATATAGCGCATGTGCTCATAGATGTATTCGGCGGAATTGTACCGGAACCGGTTTTTGAAAACCGACCGGTCGCAGTAGGAGCACTGATAGGGACAGCCCCGGCTGGTGACCATGGTGGCGCCCGGGGCCTTGATGTAGCTGAAAAGCGGCAGGTTATAGCCTTTTGGAAATCCGGCCAGTTTTTCATATGCCGGAAACGGCAGCGCGTCAAGATCCGGCAGAAAGGACTGGCCCGGATTTTCCACGGCCCGGCCGTTTTCCCGCCGGATCAGGCCGGGAATTTGGGCCGGGTTTGTCCCGGAGGCCAGTTTTGCCAGGGTCTGCTCGCCTTCGTTCATGCACAGATAATCGATCTGGTCAAAATCTTCCAGCAGCCGGGCGCCCAGGGCGGACACATGCACACCGCCGAAAATGATCTCCACATCCGGGGCTTGGTTTTTGATCCGGCAGGCCATGTCATAGCCGTCGGGAAACCCGGAGGTGGTGGCTGAAAATCCCACCAGATCGGGTTTTTGTTTTAAAATGGCATCAACATTGACCTCTGGTTTCGGCGATGCTTTTGGCCCCAGACAATCGTGGACAAACACCGTATGCCCGTCGCGTTCCAGATAGGCCGCCATGGAAAGCAGTCCCAGCGGGGCCATGCGGTTGGCCGTGGCACTCACGTCTTTTTTTCCGGGCATCCAGTTGGACCCGGCTGGATGAACCAGTACAATTCGCATTTGTTTTCCCTGTCCGGCAACTGTGTCATTTATGGAAATGTGGATGTCACTGATCCATATCAGACACAGGACGATCAGGGAAGAGGGAAGCTGGGGTCAGAGGCTGACCCCAGCCATGCCATTGATCAGGCGGTGTCGTGAGCCGGGCCGCCGCCGGATTTGCGCCTGGCCGGATCCCGCATGGTCCGAAGCAGGTCAATGCTTTGCTTCATGCCCTTGTAGTGGCGGGCCATGTCAAGGGCCATGCCCGTGATGCTGCCCATGGCCTGGACAAAATTGACATCCTCCAGGGTAAATTCCCAGGCCTCGGCGGTGTATACCCGCAACACCCCGATGGAGCGGCCGCCGATAATCACCGGAACTGAGAGGATCGATGAAATGCCCTCCTTCTCGGCCTCTTCCGGATATTGAATCCGGGGGTCGTCAGATACGTCAAAGATGGCCACGGGCCCGTGCTCCAGGGACTCAGCAATGGATTTCAAAGCGCTTAAAGGCCCCTTGTTGACATAGTTGTCACTCAGTCCAAAGGATGCGGCCAGTTCCAGTTCCCGGGAGTCCCGGTTGACCAGAAAAAGTGCGCAACCTTTGACTTCCAGCGCCCTTGCAATGCTTTCCACGGCCATGAGCACAACTTCTTCCGGGTCCTTGGAATGGGAAATGGCGCCGGTGACTTTCAGCAGGGTTTCGTAATTCATGAGTTGTTTTTTCATAGTCCCCCCCCCTTTGTTTATCATAGTTTTATGAAAAGCCGGGGTCAGACTTGGATCCCGGCATAGCTGCGGGACCTGGAGAGTGTTGAAAAAAAAGAGCTGTTAAGATATAAGATAACTGCCCCGGGCCCCCAGGTCAAGCAGGGGCCAAAAGGAATTTTGCGGTTTTCCGCTGCCGGCTTTACAAAACCGGCTTTATGATTATTCTAAAAGAGCACGGATAACCATACACTACGGAGGAAAAGCATATGTATAACCAAGTTGTCATGGATCATTTTAAAAATCCGAGAAATGTGGGGGTCATTGATAATCCCGATGGGGTGGGCGAAGTTGGCAATCCCCTGTGCGGGGACATGATGACCATTTATCTGAAAATCGATGAGAATGAGAAGCGGATTTCAGATATAAAGTTTCAAACCTTTGGCTGCGGCTCGGCCATTGCGGTTTCGAGCATGCTCACGGAAATGGCCAGGGGAAAAACCCTGGATGAGGCCAGAAAGATCAGCAACAAGGATGTGGCCAAAGCCCTTGAAGGGCTGCCCAAAAACAAACTGCACTGCTCCAACCTCGGGGCGGATGCACTGCACATGGCCATTCAGAATTATGATGACAAAAAGGCCGGCATCGTGCGCCCCAAAGAGGAAAGAGAGGAGAAACACGAGCATGGCGACGGTGAAACCTGCTATTGTCCCTATTGTGACGTGGAACTCGATGAGAAAGCCAGCTTCTGCGAGGCCTGTCAGCGGGATCTGACCGAGGAGCATTAAAAACAC
>JAGTVF010000155.1 GCA_018224315.1 Desulfobacterales bacterium
ATAAAAAAGACCAGTCCCGGCTGTCGGCCCGGCAGGCAAAATACAACAATATTTACAACACAGCGCTTTCCAACAAGGAACAGATCAAACGGCGCCTCAGGCAGGCAGAAGCCGAAAAAGACGAAACTGCCGACCAGATTGCCGAATTTGAAGAAACCGAAGCCGGCCAGCAGCAGGGCCAGGATGCACTCCATCACGAAAAAACCCGGCTGGAAAGCGAAATCAGCGCCTGCCGCGAATTGTTAAAAGAGCAAAGCCAACAGCTCCATGACCAGATCAAGACTGTCAACGAGCTGCAGCAGAACCGGGCGAAAATCAAATCCCAGCTCGGGGTGCTCAAGCGGATGGAAACCAATTTTGAATGGTACAAGGACGGGGTCCGGGCGGTCATGCAGGCCCGGCAACAGAAAGACGCTCTAACCGGATTTGACCCTTCGGACTGCCTGGATATTGTGGGCAATCTCATTGAACCGGATCCCGGATATGAACCGGCCGCAGAAGCCGCCCTTGGCGAAGCTCTGCAATACATCGTTGTCAGGACAGTAGAATCCGGCATCCGGGCCATAGACTTTCTGAAAAACCAGAATGCCGGCAGAAGCGGTTTTGTTTTTTTTGAGCCCGGGCAGGAAAATCCGGATACAACCCCACACGAAAAACCAAAGGTCTCACTCCTTCAGGACCATGTCCGCATTCGCCCGGGCTTTGAACCTGTTGTCCACTCTCTGCTATCCGGCGTGGGCGTCTGTGACGACCTGCAGACGGCCCGTTCATTGATAGATCCGCAAAACGGATTTCGTCTTCTGGTCACAAGGGATGGGGACATAGCGGCTGCACCGGGCATGGTTGCCGGCGGCAGCAAGGACCGGCTTGCCGGGATCCTGGAAAAAAAGCAGGAAATCCGGCAATTGGAACAAAACCTGACCGATACAAACCAGCAGCTGGATTCCGCCAAAGGCATTCAGGAAAACCTGGAAAAATCCGTCCGTGGCCATGAGAATCAGCTGGCCGGGCTCACAGAGGCCAGTCACAAGTGCCAGGCAAACCTGGTGGAGGTGGACAAGGCCCTTTACAAAACCGGCGAATCCATGCGCCAGGCCCGCCGGCGGCTGGAGGTGGCCACCCTGGAACAGCAACGGCTGGAAGGGGAAAAGCAAGACATCGGCCAGGAACTGGCCGAACACGACAACATCCTTGCGGAAATCGACCAGCAAATAAGCGATCTGAAATCCGGGATCCGGGATACAGAAGCACAAATCCGGGAATTGGAGGAACAAATCCGGGTGCAGCAAAACGCCCGGATGGATATCAAGCTTTCCATCACCCGGCGTTCTGCCGAACTGGAAAATGCCCAAAGCACAATGTCCCGGCTCAAAAGCTTCAGGGAGGAAAGCACCAACCGGATTTCCGAAATTGAGCAGGAAATGGATCAAAAGCAGCAGCAGGCCGATCAGGCCGCCCGGCAGATCCAGGAGCGGCAAAAACAGCTGAAAAACCGCAAACAGGAAATGTCAGGCCTGCAGGAAGACCTTCGGACCCGGCAGGCCGACTACCAGTCCCTGGTGGGCCGGCAGAAAAAAACCGATGCCACCATCTCCGGCACCCAGAGTGAATTGGAAGAGATCCGCAAAAAAATCCACCAAATCGAACTCGACCTGTCCGGTCTTCATATCAACCAGGAAAATCTGGTCAACCGGTTTCTGGAAAAATACGCAGATTCCTTTGAGCAGGTGCGCACTGTACACCGCGACCAGGTTCTGGCCGCGGATTTTTCCATTGAAAAAACCGAAAAAACCCGGCTCGACACCAGAGAGAAAATCAATGCCATGGGCGAGGTCAACCTTGGTGCCATTGAGGCCTATGAATCCCGGAAACAGCGCTATGATTTTCTGGCCAGACACCGCGATGACCTCATGGAGGCCCTGGGGGACCTGGAAAACGTGATCCGGAAAATCAACCGGATCACCCGAAAACTTTTTCTGGAAACCTTTGAAGCGATTAACCGGCAGTTTTCAGGGTTGTTTCCCAGGCTGTTTAACGGCGGGGCCGCCTGGCTGGAACTCACAGCGCCGGACAAGCCCATGGAAACCGGCGTTGAGCTGATGATCCACCCGCCAGGCAAAAAGGTTACCCGCCTGAGCCTGCTTTCCGGCGGAGAAAAGGCCCTGTCTGCCATTGCCTTTATTTTTTCCATATTTTTTCTCAATCCTGCGGCGTTCTGCCTGCTCGATGAAATCGACGCACCCCTGGATGACATCAATGTGGAACGGTTCAACGAGCTGCTGAAAATCATCGGTGAAAACACCCAGATCATCATGATATCGCACAACAAAAAGACAATGGAATTCTCGGACATTCTCTTCGGGGTGACCATGGCCGGCAGCGGCGTGTCCCGGGTCATATCCGTAGATGTGGGCCAGGCCCTGCAAATCAGCAAACAAAACACCCACGGCAACCACAACAAAGGAAGCGATCATGCTGCAGCACTTAACTGACTTCTGCCGGCGCTTTTATCAATTTCTGCAGGCCACGGGCTGGTATAAGGAAATCATCGGTGCCGGGCTTGCCCTTCTGCTTTTGATCCTGCTCATTGATATCATCCGGCGTCGCAAAAAAGCTGAAAAACAGCCTGCCGGACAAACCCGAACGGATCCGGCCCAAACCGAAGAAACCATATCCGATCAACCAGCGGACTTCCATGAAATACCCGAACCCGAACCCGAACAAGAGATGGATCAACCCGGTCCGGCCGGGGCCGGAACATCCCGGGTAACGGCGGCCGAACCAGTCGCCCCGGAGCCGGCAAAGCTTATGGGCCGGCTGAAAACTGGCCTTAGCAAAACCCGAAAATCCCTTGCCGGCCGGCTGGAACAGGCCTTTGCCGATAAAAGCGTTCTGGACCGGCAAAACATGGAGGAAATCGAAGAAGCC
>JAGTVF010000156.1 GCA_018224315.1 Desulfobacterales bacterium
CCGGGATTCTGGATGCGCCGGTATCCGTGCGCACCGTGGTGGGCAAGGGATCGGCGGCCCTGTATGTGCCCAAGCTGTTTGAATATTTCGAGAAAAAAAACCTGCTCAGCATTGCCATTAAAAAAGACATTTCCGCTGATCATTTCCGGGCCTTTGTCCGGATCATGAGCGATCCAAAGGTGGATCAAAGCGGGGCCCGGGAGGCCGGGCGTGTCTTGACCTCCGCGCTGGTGGAACATAACATAACCGAGGTCTCAGCGGTATTTGACAACGATCAGCTCGATTTTGAAAAAAATCTGCCCTGGCGGGTGGCCATTGCCATGCAGCGGCTGGCCAAGGACTTGACGCTGCTGCCCATGTTCAGCAACATCTCAGCGGAAAATGCCCGAAAGCTCAGGCAGCAGTCCATCATAGACATTATCCGGCCCCTGCGCCATCCAGAGTTGTTGAATGATTTTCTGGTCAACTGCTACATTATTGCCGATCATGTCACCCACATGCACCCTTCGGAAATCGAGAATCTTCTCGTGGACGCCCTTCCCGCGGACCTGCTGTTGGCCACTGCTGTCTATACCTTTGAGGAACTGGACTGGCTGAATGAAAAAATTGCTGCAGACCCCGACAACCAGCGGGTTTTGCAGCGCCTTGAGGCCATACGCAGGATTTTAAAACACATGGCCGGGCGAGTGGCGAGGGAAAACATTTCCGGTGCACAGGCTTTTCTGGCCTACCTTTGCGAAAACGAGATTGTCTCCTTTGAAGACCTGCCCGAAGATGCCAGATACATCATCAACTCCCGCAGGATGGCAGAAGATGTGCACAACCATGCGGATGCATATGTAAAGGGGTTTTTATCTGCCGCAGATGATGACACAGCCATAATTTATATCCGGTGCTTTCGCCGGGTGGTGCCGGTTTTTATTGAAAACCGGCAATGGGAGGTGCTGGAGAGCCTTTCCCGGGGGCTTATGGAAAGCCGGGAGGGCATTACAGCCCGGGACCTGGAACTATTTGACCATGTTTTTTCCCCGCACCTGGACCGCTTGTGCCGGGCCTATGAAAATGCTGATGATCCTGAGCGCGACCGGCTCGATGACGCGCTTGCCAGCCTGGGATATCCGGGTATCCGGGTGCTGGGCAAAATCCTGTCCGAGACCTCGGACAGAAAACTGCGGGCAAGGGTGGTCGACCGTCTCGCCTCCCTGGCCGAAGACGCCAGAAAATGGGTGATCGATGTGCTCAGCGATTCGGATCTCCCCTGGTATATCCACCGGAATGCGTTAATGATATTGCGGCAGGTAAGCACTGATGCTGCAGATGCCCGGCTGGCGGAGGCTTTTCTGAATCATGATCATCCTCGGCTGCGCCTGGAGGCACTGGGCGCCATTGTGGCCTTAAAGCCGCCGAACGCAGAACGCCATGTGACTGAGTTGTTGTCAGATCCGGATTCCCGTGTGAGCTGGCGGGCCATGAAGGCGATCACTGAGCTGCCGGTGAAAAAAGCCGACACGATAGATCAGATTTTGGATCAGATTACGGATGTTCCCCTTGACCATTTAAAGGAAGCATCCTCCGGGTTGAAACAGGCTGCGGCCTTGATGACCGCCCTTGCGGCCTTGCCCGATATTTCCGCAAGCACCCGGCTGGAATCCCAGATCCTTGAATGGATTCAGCCAATGGGCACTGGCGGAAAAAAGCGGTTGTCCCTGCTCAAGCGAAACAGCCAGGCCCAGGCTGAAATTTACGTTTTAAAGGCTGCAATCGGTTTGCTGGGAAAGGTGGGCGGGGATTTTTCCGTGAGCTTTCTGGAAGATCTGGCCCGTGCGAATCCGGACTTGGCCGCGCAGGTGGATCAGGTCATTGATTCCATCAAAAAGGCAAAAAAGGATATTGTATCATAGAACGCAAACCCGATCCGCGATTGCGAAGTCTGATTTCCGTGTTCAAGGCCCAGGATCTTGTCTTAAAGGGCATTGCCACAGGTGTCCGCATCAAGTTCGAGCCGGGCGTGGATATTGATATCCATGCCCCGGAGGCAGGGTCGAACCGGGCAATGGCCCAAATCCGTATCCACCGGCCGGATCCGGAGAAAAAACAGATTGAATCCGGCCGCATATGCGAACAGCTCAAGAAAAAAACAACCGGCGTGGCAAGTGTCTACCCCTTCAAAGCCACAAAGGACATACCCCGATCCTTTGTCTATGAAGCCATTGTGGACCTTTCCAAATCGCCGGATTATCATGAAACCGTATTTTTCGCAGATGCAGAATCAGTTGAATACCCGGATACCCCGGATGAACCACTTGCCCAGGAACCTGACCATGAAATTTTAAAAAATACTCAATCTCCTGCTGAAACCGCCGTGCGGCTTCTGGAAACCGTTGATGCCGGAATGTTTCGTCAGGCCCTGGATCAGCTCAACCTGCCCCGTACCAGCAACCTGCGCCTGGCCCTGTCCCGCCTCCAGCGCAGCGCCATAGACGCAGAGGAACTCAGCGCCGCAGCCAGGGCCGAGGCCGCCCGGGTTGCAAGTCCTGCGGATCAAATGGATTTGAAAAAAATTCAGGGAATGCAAACTCCGGTTTTTCTGGAACCATTAATACAGCTTCTGGAGATGGAATACACGCAAGGCGGCTCCGGCAGTTGGTAAAAAGCATTTTCCATC
>JAGTVF010000157.1 GCA_018224315.1 Desulfobacterales bacterium
CACAAGGCTTCCGCCGGTGACCGCAAACATGACCACCGCAAGCAGGATCAGCAGATTTCCGTCCCTGAAAACACGCATGTTGATCCACCGCAACCGCTTAAAATTTTATCCGAAAAACCGCGAATTATCATAATACGTCCCTTTCCAAAACGCAACGCCCGGGGGGAGGCAACCTCGGTGCCAAAACCAGCAGAAACTCGGAACCTATAGGGAGGCAAGCCCGCGGCCGGCTGCGGTTTTTTTGCTCCTGACCGTTTCCGGGATTCAGCCAATGCCTCCGCGGAAATTTCAAAAACTCGGCCTCCCGGCCTCAAACAGTTTGAAATTTACTCGCTCCGGCATTGGCTGAATTTTTCCCGGAAACGCTCAATGTCGCTTCAAAAACCGCCCCCGGCCGCAGACTTGCCTGGAAACGCAGAGCCATACACTACCCTGCACCCCAGGGCCTTGTTTCACCTCAATGCCGGGCTTTGCTGCAAAGCTCTCCAAAAATGGATTTCCTGAAATATGCATTGATTTGACCATGGGCAGGGAGCGGGGGCGGGTTTGTTTGACTGCATTGGAGCGGTTTCGGCAATAGATTGTTCCGGGGCTTTGGCGCCCGGAATTTCAAACTGTCTGAGGGCGGCCAGCCCGAGTTTTTGAAATTCCAGCCAAAGCCCCGGGACAATCGCCGAAAGCGATCCGCAGGCTAACAAACCCGCCCCCGCTCCCTGCCCATGCGAAAAACGTAACAAAATTCCGATAAAATGCCTGAAAGCCGTCTAATCTGACTTTCCACGGTTTTACGGCCCAAGAATCAAGAACAGCTGCCAGGATGGCCCTGGTGATTTCCGGTTTTGATTTTTTTTCTGCCATGATATGTTTTTTTATGTTGTTTTTTATTTGAAGCCATTGCGGACAAACCCGTATACCACCCTTGACTTTTCCCCAGGAGCCCAAATGACCCAAACCACTGCTTATCGGACCTGTCCCCTGTGCGAGGCCGGATGCGGCCTGGAAATCACCCTTTCGGAAAACCATGTGGAAAAAATCCGGGGAGATCAGCAGCATCCCATGAGCAAGGGGTTTTGCTGCCCCAAGGGCATTGCATTAAAAGAGCTTCACCAAGACCCGGACCGCCTGACCTCCCCCATGATCCGGGAAAACGGCCAATTTCGAAAGGCGGGATGGGACGAGGCCCTGGCCATGGTGGACCAAAACCTGATTCGCATCCGCAAATCTTATGGAAACGACAGCGTGGCCATATACCTGGGCAACCCCAACACCCACACCATGGCCGGGGGGCTTTTTGTCCGGCCCATGGCCAAGGCATTTCAAACCAAAAACTTCTATTCCGCCTCCACCGTGGACCAGATGCCCAAGATGGCCGCCTGCGGCTGGCTCTACGGACACCCGGGCCGGATCCCGGTGCCGGATATCGACCACACGGATTTGTTTGTTGTCTTCGGGGCCAACCCGTATGTCTCCAACGGCAGCCTCATGACCGCCCCGGACATACCGGGCCGGGTTCAGGCCCTGCAGAACCGGGGCGGCAAAATGATTGTCATTGACCCGGCCAGAACCCGGACCGCAGAGGCCGCAAACCAGCATTTGTTTATCCGGCCGGGAACCGATGTGTACATGCTGTGTGCCATTGTCAACGTGCTGTTTGACCAGGACCAGGTCAGGCCCGGCCATTTGTCTGATTTTCTGGATACCGCAGACATTTCCGCCCTCAGGGATGCGGTTTCACACTGGACGCCCAAAGCGGCTGCCCCCCTGTGCGGGGTGGCCGAAGAGGAGATCGCCAATCTGGCCCGGGAAATCGCGCAAGCGGATAAATGCGCGGTCTACGGCCGCATGGGAACCTGCACCGCCGCCTTCGGAACCCTCTGCTCCTGGCTCATCGAGGTGATCAACATCCTCACCGGCAACCTGGATGCCAAAGGCGGCACGGGTTTTCCCAAAGCCGCCCACGTACCCGACGGCAGCATTGCCAAAAAGGGCTTTGCCACCGGCCGGTGGCGCTCCCGGGTATCGGATGCGCCGGAAGTCTGCGGGGAACTGCCGGCTGCAATGATGGCAGAAGAAATGGAGTCCCCGGGAGACGGCCAAATCCGGGCCCTTGTCACCGTGGCCGGCAACCCGGTAGTGGCCGTGCCGGATAGCGACCGGCTGGATGCGGCCATGGCCGGACTGGATTTCATGGTCAGTGTGGACTACTACATCAATGAATCCACGCGCAGGGCCAGCGTGATTCTGCCGCCGGCGGCGATTTTGTGCCACGGTCATTACGACTTTTTCTTCCACGGCCTGTCAGTGCGCAATTTTGCGGCCTATTGCCCGCCGGTGTTGAAAAAAGGCCCGGAAGAAAAAGACAAGTGGGAAATCCTGGCCCACCTGGCCCTGATCGGCCAGGGCCGGGGGGCCTCGGCGGATCCGGGAGAAGTTGCCGAGGCCATGGTCAGCCAGCTGGCAGCCGGCGTGATTTCGGCCATGGGCGGAGAGCAAAAGGCCGGGGTCAGCCGGGACGCCCTGATTGGAATGCTTTCCGGCTCCAGGGGCCCGGAACGGGTTTTGGATCTGCTGCTGCACATTGGCCCGTACGGAGACAATTTCGGCTTGAAGCCAGACGGGCTGAGCCTGGACAAACTGCTGGCCAACCCGCGGGGTGTGGATCTGGGACCCCTTGAATCCTGGATTGACCGCGCTGTTTCCAACCCGGACGGAAAAATCCATTTGTTTGCCCAAGTGTTTCAAAAAGCCTTGGCAGACCTGGGAATTCCGGACAACAGCGATTCAGCCGCCGGCCGGCCCCTGCGCCTGATCGGCCGGCGGCATCTGCGCACCAACAATTCCTGGATGCACAACATTGCCGCCCTGTCGACAAAAAACCCGTGCACCCTCCGGGTCAACCCCGAAGATGCTGCCCGGCTGGAACTCCAAGACGGCCAGACAGCCCG
>JAGTVF010000158.1 GCA_018224315.1 Desulfobacterales bacterium
GCACCCCGTAGGTAATGCGGGTTGCCTTGTCATCCGGGGCCACATCAGAGAGGCGGGCGGCAATCATGGCCACGGGACGGTTCGAGGACAGCTCCAGGCAAAGCCCCGGTGCGCCCAGTATTTCCAGGGACTGCTCAAGGGGCGGGGTTTCAAAGACCAGGCACCCCCCGTCTTCTTCACGCTGGTCGTGGGGAAGGTCCGGCGGTGCAGCATAAGAGCACCATTTGCCGGCATAAAGCCCCACACTCAGGGGGGACTGAATGTTTAGATACCCGGCTGTATCCGGTGCGTCGGCCAGAAGCAGACGGCCCGGATCCAGATAATACCGATCTGCGCAGATATGCTGTGAAGGCCAGTGTTCTTCGGCCACCCAGCGGCCGGGCCGCTGCTTGTACCGGGTAGACGGCGCCACGCTGTCCTGCATCCAGACCCGGAGCATGGGCTCTTCCATAATCCCGGTATCCACGCCTTTAAGCCAGGTATCCCACCACAGCAGGGCTTCCTGGAGAAATCCAATGGCCGGCCCGGGCACTCCGAAATGGGGATATTTATGACTCCATGGCCCGACCAGGCCCTTGCGGGGGACTTCCAGTCCGGCCAGGAGCCGAAACACCGCATTGCTGTATCCGTCGGCCCAGCCGCTGACCGCCATGACCGGACACTGGATGGCGCCAAAATTTTCACATACCGACCCGTGCTGCCAATACAAATCCCGCCGCTGGTGCGCCAGCCACTCAGCCAGCCAAAGACCGCTTTTGTCAAGCCGTTCCATCCACATCTCTTTCCAGCGCTCCCCCACCAGAACCGGATCCGGGGGACAGGCATTGTAGGCAAACATGGTGGAGGCCCACGACAAATTGTCGCCCAGCAGGCATCCGCCCATGTAATGGACATCATCGGCATACCGGTCATCGGTGGAGCAGACCGTGATCACCGCCTTGAGCTCCGGGGGCTGTAAGGCCGCAATCTGAAGCCCGTTAAATCCGCCCCAGGAAATACCCATCATGCCCACGTTGCCGTCACACCAGGGCTGCCCGGCAATCCACCGCAGCACTTCCAGGCCGTCTGCCTGCTCCCGGGCCAGGTACTCGTCGCACAGCACGCCTTCGGACTCGCCGGCACCGCGCAGATCCACCCGTACACAGGCATATCCGTGCCCGGCAAAATATCCGTGCGTTACCGCATCGCCCACGGCTTCAAAATCGCGCTTGCGATAGGGGATGTATTCCAGGATGGCCGGCACCGGATTTTGTTGGGCATCTTCCGGAAGCCAGATCCTGGCGGCCAGACGAACACCATCGGACAGGGCAATCCACACGTGTTCCATTTCCCGGACAGCATGGGGAAAGGATGTAATGGTTTTCATCACTCATGATTCCTTAAAAGGGGTTGGCTGACCTTGTTTCTCAAAAACCGGTGGGCTGAAAAAGTCTGCGGTAAAATTTGCCGGCAGACCAAATTGCTCTTATCCTTATCATAATAAGCAGAAGTGGCCATAACGCAAGATATTGACCTGTGTTGACGCCTTTCTGCACTCATCTTCTTTACCCCTCTTGAGGAGAACGCCATGGAATGGATGCTGCCCGGCTACACCCCGCCGGACTTTTCTCAGCCGGAATTCAAACATGCTTCGCATGCCAGGTTCGAACCCGCCCTTGCAGACGGGATTGTGCCGGCCGGTTTCCACGGAACCTCCAATTATCCTGAATATGTGCACATGGGCAGCGGTTCCTGGCTTTTGGCCCCGGAAAGCCGGATGGACGCTGTTCTGGTCCTGCGGCAAAATACATTGGATGTCCTGGAGCCCAGAAATGTCCGAAAAGGCGACATGGTGGCCATGGGACGGACCGAAAACGGGGAGGAGGGAATCTACGTTTATACCCGGGGCTTTGATCCGCCCCCGGCAAAAAGATCCGACAAGTTTGCCTTCCGCACCCGCGGGACCCGGGAAACGCCCTTTTCCCGCTCCTATGATGAATTATACAAAATCCTGCACCATGACCGGGACCACGGCTATATCACCTGGGTGCTGGGCCCGGCAGTGGCCTTTGACAAAGACAGCCGCGAGGCCATGCAGGGAATGGTGGAAAACGGATACTGCCATGTACTGCTGGCCGGAAACGCCCTGGCCACCCATGACCTGGAAGCGGCTTATTTTAAAACAGCCCTGGGCCAGGACATTTATTCCCAATATCTGCAGCCCATGGGACATTACAACCACCTGGACCTTTTAAACCAGGTGCGCCAGCGCGGTTCCATTGCAAAGACCATACAGGAATTAAACCTCACAGACGGCATCATTTATGCCTGTGAAAAACACCGGGTGCCTTACGTGCTGGCCGGCTCCATACGCGATGACGGCCCCCTGCCGGAAGTGATTGCAGATGTCTACCAGGCCCAGGATGCCATGCGCACCCACGCCCGCAGATCCACCACAGTGATTGCCATGGCCACGCAACTGCACTCCATTGCCTTTGGCAACATGATTCCCAGCTATCACGTGACCCCTGAGGGCGCAATCCGGCCGGTGTATTTGTATATCGTGGACATGACCGAATTTAGCGCAGACAAGCTGGCCAATCGCGGATCGGCCCAGGCCGTGGCCATTTTAACCAATGTCCAGGATTTTATGGTCAATTTGTGGAACAATCTCAAGGGGTAACGACGTCTCAAAAATTTGCCTGCAAGCGAAATGCTGCAAAAAAAGGACCGCATCGATGCCCCTGAAAAATGTCTTTTTGATCGGCCTGGACGACACGGATCTGGCCCGGCTCAAAACCATCCGCAATGCAGATCGCTACGCGTTTCACGCCGTGCTGGAACCGGCCGAGGTACTCGAAACATACGATTTCCCGGTCCGGGACATGCTAAGCCGTGCAGAAACCCAGCTGCGGCAATGGGAAAAAGATACCGGCCAATTGATCGACGGCATCGGCGCATACCTGGATTTTCCGGTCAGCACCATGCTGCCCATTCTCTGCTCCAGGCTCAACAAGCGCGGACCCGGGCTGGAAAATCTTCTCAAATGCGAGCATAAATACTGGAGCCGCCTGGTTCAAAAAGAGGTCATCGCCCGGCACATTCCGGATTTTACAGCTTTTGATCCCTTTGATGATCTGGCCTTTGAACAAATCCGCCTGCCGCTTCCCTTCTGGATCAAGCCCATAAAAGCCTGCGGTTCCATGCTGGGTTTTTATATCCAGGACCGGGCCCAATTTGATCAGGCCATCCTGGATATCCGAAGCCGGATTCACCTCATATCCGATCCCTTTAATTACATCCTGCAGCAGGCGGCAATGCCGGAAGCACTCACCGGCATCCAGGGGCATTTTTTTCTGGCTGAAAGCATTATCCGGGGCTGGCAGTGCACCCTGGAGGGATATGTGCTCAATGGCGACATACAGCCCCTGGGCTTTATTGACTCGCTGCGCTATGAAAACGCAATCAGCTTTTTTCGTTATGAATATCCATCGGTGCTGCCGGATATGATCCAGGATCAAATGATTGAGATTGCAAAAAGGGTCATCGCTCACACAGGGCTGGACAATTGCGCCTTTAACATTGAATTTTTCTGGAACCTGGAACAGGACAGAATATGGCTGCTGGAGATCAACCCCCGGGTGTCCCAGTCCCATAGTGATATGTTTGAAAAAGTTGACGGCCAGTCCAACCAGCAGA
The DNA here is from genome assembly GCA_018224315.1 of Desulfobacterales bacterium. GTDB lineage: Bacteria > Desulfobacterota > Desulfobacteria > Desulfobacterales > Desulfosalsimonadaceae > Desulfosalsimonas. The sequence goes on from JAGTVF010000158.1 coordinate 3,679, forward strand.
TCACCGTCCAGGTGGCTTGCGGGGAAAAACCCGATTTTCCCCGCGGCCAGGGACAATTTGCCTGTGCGGCCAAATTCTTCTGGCGCATCTTCTCCGGCGATGCCCGGGTCACCCGCGTGCCCACACCCCTGGAAATCCGGGAAGTGGAAAAGCAATTTCCCGGCACGGTTATCCATCCGCAGATCCGGGAAGGAATGAAGCTTTCCGATCTTTTGGAGCAGGACAGCTACAGCTACGCCATTTGCCACCTGTTTATCGGCGCCCGGGACCGAAAGGAACTGCTGGACAAATACCTGCACTGCATGCAGATGCTTTGTTTTGAATTCGCACCGGTTTGATCCGGACAACCCCATAAATCCATAACAGCCCGAAAGGACAAAGGACAGCTGAAGTGCAAATCATTGACGCCTTTCCCCGGCCGGTGCGCGAGATATTGAACCAGTGGATTCCCTTGTCTGACGGTATCCGCCTGGCCGCCCGCATCTGGCTGCCCGAAGACGCCGCACAAGACCCGGTGCCCGCCATTCTGGAATACATCCCGTATCGCAAAAACGATCTGACGGCAGCACGCGACGTGCAGCACCACAAGTACATGGCCGGTTTCGGATATGCCTGTGTCCGTGTGGATCTGCGCGGTTCCGGGGAATCCGAAGGGATCCTGCGCGACGAGTACCTGCAGCAGGAAATCGATGACGGCGTCGAGGTCATCGGCTGGCTGGCGGCCCAGCCCTGGTGTTCCGGGCCGGTGGCAATGATGGGCATTTCCTGGGGCGGGTTTAACGCCCTGCAGATCGCCGCCATGCAGCCCGCCGCGCTCAGGGCCGTGATCACGGTCTGCTCCACCGATGACCGGTATGCCGACGATGTCCACCACATGGGCGGATGCCTCCTGGGAGACAACCTGTCCTGGGCATCAACCATGTTTAGCCACAACAGCTGCCCCCCGGATCCGGAAATTGTCGGGGGGGCGTGGAAAAAAATGTGGATGGAAAGGCTTAAGAAAAGCGGTTTATGGCTGGCGCAATGGCTCGAACACCAGCGGCGGGACGCTTTCTGGAAACACGGATCGGTGTGCGAAAATTATTCGGCCATCCAGTGCCCGGTCATGGCGGTCAGCGGCTGGGCTGACGGTTATTCCAATGCGGTTTTCCGGCTGCTTGCCAACCTGGAGGGGCCGCGCAAGGGGCTGATCGGACCGTGGAGCCATCTATATCCGCACATGGGCCATCCCGGCCCGGCCATCGGATTTCTCCAGGAGGCTCTCCGGTGGTGGGACACCTGGCTCAAAGGCGTGGATACCGGAATCATGGAAGAGCCCATGCTCCGGGTCTGGATGCAGGACAGCGTAGCCCCGACCACGAACTACGACCACAGGCCCGGCCGCTGGGTTGCAGAAAATCACTGGCCCACTCCCGATACCGTGCAGCACGTTTTTCACCTGGGCTTTGCCTGGCTCGGGCCTTTAGAAAAAATCCAGGAGACCCTCCCGCTTTCTGTCCAGTCACCCCTTAGCGTGGGGCTGTTTGCCGGCAAATGGTGCTCCTACAGCGCCCCCCCGGACCTGCCCCATGACCAGCGCGACGAAGACGGCGGGGCCCTGATCTTTGACTCAGACCGGCTGGAACAGGACATGGAAATCCTGGGTCCCCCGGTGGTGGAACTCGATATTGCCGCCAGCCGGCCCGTGGCCATGATCGCCGTGCGCCTCTCCGATATCCTGCCGGATGACAAGGCCACCCGGGTGACCTATGGATTGCTGAACCTGACGCACAGAGACAGCCATGAGCACCCCCAGCCCCTTGAGCCCGGAAAGCGATACCAGGTGACAGTGCAGTTAAATCACATTGCCCAGAAATTCCCGGCCGGAAACCGCATCCGCCTGGCCCTGTCCACGGTTTACTGGCCCCTTGCCTGGCCTCCGCCCGATCCGGCAAGACTGACCATTTACACCAAAACCAGCCGCCTTGTGCTGCCGGTGCGCCCCCCAAACCCAAGGGACTCAAAGCTGCGCGCCTTTGCACCGCCCGAGGCAGCCGTCGGGATTCATAAAACCCTTATCCAGCCCACCCGGCAGTCCTGGACGGTCATCCGGGACCTGGCCCGGGATGAATCCCGGCTCGAGGTTGTCAACGACGAAGGTGTGTACCGCATTGACGCCCTGGATCTGGAAATTGCCGCCAGGATGGAGGAAAACTATTTTTTTTCAGACGATGATTACACCTCCCTGAAAGGAGAAACCCGGTGGGTAAGGCGTTTTAAACGCAAAGACTGGGAAGTCCGCACAAACACCCGCACCTTGCTCACCTCAAGTCCGACGCATTTTCAGATCCGGGCCGAACTCGATGCGTATGAAGGAGAAAGCCGGGTTTTCAGCCAAAGCTGGGACGAGCGCATCCCCCGGGATCTGGTTTGACAATTTGACCTGCAAGCGATCAGGCTTAGTCATTGAACTGGTCCCGCAGGACCCGCTTTAAAATCTTGCCCGTGGGCGTGCGCGGAATTTCTTCGGTGATCACGACTTTCCCGGGAATCTTGAATTTGCCGATCTTTCCCTGGCACCACTGGATCACTTCGGC
>JAGTVF010000159.1 GCA_018224315.1 Desulfobacterales bacterium
CAGCGTTCATTCTGAGCCAGGATCAAACTCTCCACTTAAATCGTTCGTATATAAAATATACCGATAAAGCGAAATTAAAAATTAACTTGGCCCGCTTATTGCCACTATTTAGTTTTCAAAGATCAAGAAGTCCTGCCGGTACAAACAAGCCCGGACAAAAACAATCTTTTTACCTGCAAAACAAGGCGGTGTCAAGCCTTATTTTGTTTTTTTTTGGAAAGATCAATCAGGTAATCGCAAACAGTCGAGACCGAATGTTTTCGGTCAGAGGAGAGCAGATTCCATTTTCAAGCTTGTTCCCAAATATAATAAAATCTGCGGCCCAGTCAAGAAAAAATCTCTGTTGTTTTGCGCCGCCTCCCCCAAAGGGCTTTGCCCATGTGAAGAATTAAACTTTTAACCCAAACATCCAGATGTGTCAAGAAAAAAATTGTTCATCTGAAAATCAGTCCTGGATCTTGATTTTGTGGTACTTTTTCTTGCCCGCCCGCAGTAGGATCTGGTTGTCTTCAAGATCCGCTGCGCTGACCATGTAATCCTGCCGGTCAATGCGGCGGCCGTTGATATAAGCGCCTCCCTGTTTGATCAGACGACGGGCGGCGCTGGCCGAATCGGCCAACCCCACCTGCTGGTAGAGCTTAAAAGCGGGAATGCCCTGATCCAGATCTGCTTTTCCAGACACCGAACTTGGCACACCAGCGTCATGATCCACAGACTGCCTTGGAATGTCACTTGAAGGCAAAAGGGTTTCGTCAATGCGCCGTGCACCAAACATTTGTGATGCTGCCTGAAAGGCATTGACCGCTTCCTGGCGGCCATGGGCCAAACTGGTGGCCTCATAGGCCAGCACCGCCTTGGCATCGTTAATGTCAGCATCCCTGAGGGTCTGGACAGTCCGGATCTCTTCAGCCGGCAGAAACGTGAAAAGAAACAAAAACTTGACCACATCCCGATCGTCAGTATTGACCCAGTACTGGTAATATTCATAGGGACTCGTCCGATCGGCATCCAGCCAGACCGCACCCTGGGCGGTTTTGCCCATCTTGGCGCCGCTGCTGGTTGTCACCAGGGGAAAGGTCAGTCCGTAGGCTTCTGCCTGGCGCATGCGCCGAATCAGATCAATGCCGGCCACAATATTTCCCCATTGATCACTGCCGCCCATCTGCAGCCGGCATCCGTGGCTGTCATAAAGCTTTAAAAAATCATAGGCCTGCAGCAGCATGTAGTTGAACTCGATAAAATTCAGCCCTTCTTCGGACTCCAGGCGCACCCGGTAGCTTTCGGCCTTGATCATCCGGTTGACCGAAAAATGGCGGCCAATATCCCGTAAAAAATCAATGTATCGCAGATCCACCAGCCAGTCGGCATTGTTTAGCAGTTCGGCGTTACCTTCGTCAAATGCGATAAACCGGGACAGCTGCCCCTTGATGGCATCGGCGTTTTCCTGAACCATATCCAGGGTCAGAAGCTGACGCATTTCGGTTTTTCCGCTCGGATCCCCAACAAGGCCGGTTCCCCCGCCAACAAGGGCAATGGGCCGATGGCCGGAGCGCTGCATGTGGGAAAGGGCCATGATTGGCAGCAGGTGGCCCACATGCAGACTTGATCCGGTGGGATCAAAGCCGACATAACATGTCACCGGGGCTTTTGCTTCCAGCTGATGCCGCAATTGCTCGTCATGGGTGGTGGCCTCGACAAAACCGCGCTCCCGGAGGGTGTCCAATACATTCATGGCAGTCACTCTTTTCAGGCTGTGATTATGGGTTGCATCCTTTTCATTGATTCAGCACCAGATCGCCGGGCAGACAGTAAAAGACCGATCCGCGAAACGGCTGGGACCTATTTGTTGGCGTATTCCACGGCCCGGGTCTCACGAATGACCGTCACCTTGATCTGGCCGGGAAATGTGAGCTTTTCCTCGATTTTTTTGACAATGTCTTTTCCGAGAATAACCGCATCATCATCAGACATTTTTCCGCCGTCTACAATGACCCGAAGCTCCCGGCCGGCCTGAATCGCATAGGCATTGGCCACGCCTTTGGCCTCCCTGGCAATGCCCTCCAGATCTTCGAGGCGCTTGATGTAATTTTCCAGCAATTCCTTGCGCGCACCAGGCCGGGCGCCGGAAAGACTGTCTGCTGCCTGCACCAGAAGATCATAGACGGATTCAGGGGTTATATCCTCGTGATGGGCGGCAATGGCATGGACCACCTTGGGTGCCTCGCCGTACTTCTTGGCCAGCCTGGCACCGATTTCGGCATGATTGCCGTCCACCTCGTGGTCAATGGCCTTGCCAATATCATGGAGCAGCCCCATGCGCTTGGCCATTTTCACATTCAGGCCCAGTTCCGCTGCCATGGCACCGCATAAAAACCCCACCTCTATGGAATGCTGAAGCACATTTTGCGCGTAACTGGTGCGAAACTTCAACCGGCCCAGGTACTTGATCAGTTCATTGTTAATGCCGTGCACGCCCAGATCAAATGCGGCCTGGCTTCCGGCCTCCTTGATGGTGACCTCCACTTCCTGATCGACTTTCTTGACCACATCCTCGATTCTTGCCGGATGGATCCGGCCGTCCTCGATCAGACGCAAAAGAGACAGACGTGCAACCTCCCTTCGCACCGGATTGAACCCGGATAAAATCACAGCTTCCGGCGTATCGTCAATAATGAGATCAATTCCCGTGGCCGCTTCCAGTGCCCGGATATTTCGTCCTTCCCTGCCGATGATCCGGCCCTTCATTTCGTCATCAGGAAGCTGCACCACGGAAACCGTGCGTTCGGCCACAAAATCTCCGGCATAGCGCTGAATTGCTGTTGCCATGATTTTTTTGGCCTCCTTGTCCGCATTTTCCTTGGCCTCAGCCACGATCCGCTTGACCATCTTGGCACTGTCATGCCGGGCCTCGTTTTCCATGGACTGCATGAGCAGTTGCTTGGCCTCCTCACCGGTCATGCCGGAGATGGTTTCCAGCTGGCGTTTCTGCTCATCGATGAGATCCTGATACTGTTTTTCCCGCGATGCAATGCCGGCCTCCCGTTCCTGAAGCTCGCGCTCCATGCGGGCGTTTTCTTTTGCCTGCTGTTCGATCTGCTCATTTTTCTTGTCAAGGTTTTCTTCCTTGGAAAGCAGGCGTTTTTCCTGTTTTTTTAACTCATCTCGGGTTTCAGCGGTTTCGGCGTCAAAATCGCTTTTCATCTTAAAAAGCCGATCCTTGGCCTCGAGCTGGGCTTCCTTGATCAGAGAATCAGACTTGCGCTCTGCGGCCTCAACAATCATTTTGGCCTTTTCGTCCGCATCAGCAATCTTTTGACCGGCCAGGCGGTGTCGCAAAAACTGTGATGCGCCAAAACCCAGCGCAGCGCCTGCAATGAGTATTAAAATAGAGATTCCATCCATTCTTGCCCCCTAAGCATAAGATCCAACGGAGGCCCTGAGATGCTGGCAAAGGGTCCCGGGGTATATTTGATTTCCATGACGACACCATCTTCTCAACCGATGGCTGAGAAGCACAATCACAGTTGCGTCCTTTTTCAATGGCGCGGTTGTCTTGAGGTGATCAGCAGGAAAGAAAGTGGTGACACAGCTGGTTTGAAAAGCACATCAGGGCAAAGCTGTTTGCCCGGCCGGGGAACGAAAAAAACCGGAAATCGCATTGTGCAAATAAACCCCCGCCACGCCGTGTTGAAAGAGCCTTGAACCGGGCTCATTAAGGTGGGCGCCTTATGACCTCTTTAGGCTTTTCCGTACATGCGGAACCTGCACACCAAAGCCAGGGAAGGCCCCCGTTTTCATAAGTGTTGGGTCAAGGGGCACTGTTCAATCACGAACACAGCAGGGGATTATTTTATCTGTTTATTTCACGGTTCAGTCTTTTCCTCCAATGATCAATAGCGCATCAGGCAAGCTGTCAATGGCATTGATTCGACGCAATTATCCGGTCCATTGTCGAGGCACGGCTGGCCACAGACTCCAGAAATTCATCATGCTCCATCTTCAGCTCCATGTGCTGTTTGGCAACATTTAAGGCTGCGAGCACAACGATGGCAAGCTTATTGGTTTTCTGCGCATGCGCGGGAAACCGTGAAGCCACCTGATTTACCTCAGTAACAAGGTAATCGGCCACTTCCCGGGCATCCAGGCGGCTGTTTTGATCAGCCCTGAATTTAAAATATTCACCCAGAAGCTCTATGGTAATAATCTGTTCCAGCGCCGGCATATTCATCCTGCCCTACAGCCTTTGCGCCATGGCCCTTACTCATTGTCGGGCGAGGTTTCGGCTGCATTGTTGAGTTTGGATAGTAAATCGTCGATTCTGGATCGAATTTGCGTCTTTTGCCGTAAAAATTGATTTTCGGCTTCTGTTTTTTGATCCAATTCCGATTCCAGTTGCTGCACTTTGGTGCGAAGATCGGTATTGTCTCGTTTAAGAGCTTGACATTGCTCAATTAAGCGTTCCACTTGTTCCTGAAGCGTATCCAGCTGATGCATCACTTCATCAGTTTCCACTACCTCACCTCTTTATTTGGTATATAAGGTTGACAGCAAAGAAAGTCAAGGCTTTTCATTCTGATGAAACCAGCGCCTCAACCCTCTGGAGATCCTGCCGGCTGTTGATACCCATCATTTCACGGTTGTCCTGGCAAATCATCAGGCCCACCCGCCTGCCGGATTCAACAGCAATTTCTACAATATCGGTGAGATACATTTCGGTTTGCGCATTGTCTGTTTTGATCTGCAAAAGTGCGGATTCCAAAAAAGGACGGTCAACGATATAAATGCCGGTATTGACGGTGGTAATGTCCTTTTCGGCCGCTGTTGCGTCAGATTCCTCCACAATGCATGCCACGGTTCCATCCGCTTTTTGCTTAACCCTTCCATAACCGGTCGGATTGTCCACATTGGCTGCAAGAACAGTAATATCATGTCCATTTGCGATATGCTGTGCAGCCAGGTGCGCCAGAGTGTCCCGGGAAATCAGGGGAACGTCCCCGCACAGAATCAGGACCTGATCTGCATTTTTCGGCAAAGCCGGCATGGCGCACAATACCGCGTGCCCCGTGCCTTTCTGCTCAGGCTGAAAGGCAAAATCCACAGACGCGTGGGCAAGCACCAGGGACTTGACCTCTTCGGCCTGGGTGCCGACCACCACTACAATATTTACGGCCACGCCCAAAGCCGCGTCAACCACATGCAGGATCATCGGCCGGCCGGCCACCGGGTGAAGGACCTTTGCCTTTTCAGATTTCATTCGGCTTCCCTTGCCGGCTGCCAGTACGATGGCTGCGATCCCGGAAGAAACATTGTGCCTGTCTTGACCAGTTACCATTTCTGAATTCTCAAACCCTTTCAAACACGGCAAAAAGGGCAAACCATATCAATGGCATTGCCCTTTTTGCGTCTTTAAAATTCCCGAACCGAATCGGGTTTTATTGTAAAATGCGCCGATATACCGTGGTTCGGAACCATCGGCTCCGCTGGCTAGTGCGTAGAACCGCCGCCCTGCACAATATTCATGCGCGTCAGGGCCCGCTGCATCGCCGCCCGGGCACGGGCGAAATCCACATCTTCCTTATCACCGGCAAGCCGCTGCTGTGCCCGTTCATAGGCAGCCTTTGCCCGCTCATAGTCGATATTTTCTAAACGTTCGGCGGATTCGGCCAGAATGGTGACTTTATCGGGCAGCGCCTCGGCAAAGCCGCCGCTTACGAATATCAGATGCTCATCGCCTTTGGTGTCCCGGTACCGAACCTTGCCGACCTGAAGCGAGGTCAAAAAAGGCGTATGACCGGAAAGTACACCAAATTCTCCCAAGGTGCCGGGCGCCATGACGATCTGGGTGGCCTCACTGACCACGTATTTTTCCGGGGTCACAATTTCGAGTTGAATATTTTCAGCCATGCACAGTTCCTTTTCTCACTGATTATGCAGAAGCCATGTTCTTGGCTTTTTCCACCGCTTCTTCGATCGTACCAACCATATAAAAAGCCTGTTCCGGCAGATCATCGTGCTTGCCTTCGCAGATTTCCTGAAAGGCGCGGATGGTGTCTGCTATCTTGACAAATGCACCTTTCAAGCCGGTAAAGGTTTCTGCCACGTGAAAAGGCTGTGACAGAAATCGCTGAAGTTTACGCGCCCGGGCAACAGTGACCTTGTCTTCGTCAGAAAGCTCTTCCATGCCCAGAATGGCGATAATATCCTGCAGGTCCTTATAGCGCTGAAGGGTGGTCTGCACTTCACGGGCCACCCGGTAATGCTCTTCACCAATAAAGTTGGAATCCAGAATGCGGGATGTGGAATCCAGCGGGTCCACCGCGGGATAAATTCCAAGCTCTGCAATCTGACGGGAGAGAACCACCGTACCGTCAAGATGCGCAAATGTGGTTGCCGGAGCCGGGTCTGTCAGGTCGTCTGCAGGCACATACACGCACTGGACCGCTGTAATCGACCCCTTGTCCGTGGAAGTGATGCGCTCCTGGAGTTCGCCGAGTTCCACAGCCAATGTTGGCTGGTAACCCACTGCAGAAGGCATGCGGCCGAGAAGAGAGGAAACTTCCTGGCCGGCCTGGGTAAACCGGAAAATGTTATCAATAAACAACAGCACATCCTGGCCTTCCTGGTCACGGAAATACTCAGCGCTGGTCAGCGCGCTGAGCGCCACGCGCATACGCGCCCCGGGAGGTTCAGTCATCTGCCCGTAGACCAGGGCAGCCTTGGGCAAAACGCCGGAGTCTTTCATTTCATGGTAAAGGTCGTTTCCTTCACGGGTCCGTTCGCCCACTCCGGCAAACACGGAAATACCACCGTGATGCATGGCAATGTTGTTGACCATCTCCATCATGATGACGGTTTTGCCAACACCGGCACCACCAAACAAGCCCATTTTTCCGCCACGCGGAAAGGGCACCAGCAGATCGATCACCTTGACACCGGTTTCCAGCACCTGCACAGACACGTCCTGATCTGTCAATGCCGGAGCCAATCTGTGAATGGGGGACATGTTTTCATTGCTGACAGGACCCAGACCGTCCACGGGCCTTCCAACAACATTGAGCACCCGGCCCAGGGCGGGTTCACCCACGGGAACCATAATGGGATTGCCGGTATCCTTGACCTGCATGCCGCGGACAAGGCCGTCAGTGATGTCCATTGCAACGGTACGCACCACGTTGTCACCCAGATGCTGGGCCACTTCAACCACAAGATTGTCTTCCTGATCATTAATCGACGGGTTCGTGATCAACAAGGCTGTCAGAATTTCCGGCAGTTTGCCCTGCTCGAACTCGACGTCAACCACAGGTCCCATAACCTGTGTTATTTTTCCCATATTCTCTGCCATGAATCGACCTCCTATCCTATATACGCAGAATTGACGTTTTGGATTATCCCCGCAGGGCTTCGGCGCCGCCGACGATATCCATCAGTTCCATTGTAATTGCCGCCTGCCGGGCCTTGTTATAAGCCAGGGTGAGGCTTTCGATCATATCATCACATGCCTTGGTGGCATTGTCCATTGCCTTCATCCGGGCAGCATGCTCACTGGTGGAAGTTTCCAGCAGTGCGTTGTAAAGCTGAACATAAACGTTTCTCGGAAGCATGGTATTGAGAAGTGCATCCGGAGAGGGTTCGCAGATGTGCTCAGGCAGATAGCCCTTTTCCTCCTCCACGGCCTCCTCAGTGCCTTCCACGGATTCGATAACCGGAATGGGCAGCAGCTGCTGGACCACCGGCGGCTGGCTGGCCATGCTCATAAACCGGGAATACACCACGTGAACCTCATCATATTCCCCGCTTAAAAAAGCGTCAATGAGCTTCTGGGCCGAGGTCGAGGCGGTATTGAAGCCGAATTTGGCGCCAACCACGTTGAGATATTCATCCACCCTGGTCAGTTTTTCCCTTCGGCACCAGTCCCGGCCCTTCTTGCCAAAGTTGGTAAAGGAAACATTGACACCGGCATTGGCCTTTTCTTCCATGAAGGCCTCGGCTTTTTCGATGAGGTTGGTGTTAAAGCCGCCGCAAAGACCCCGGTCAGATGTCAACAGGACAATGTGGACATTTTTGACTTCCTCCCGCGGTATAAGAAGGGGGCTGACCTCATCGCCGGCTTTTCCGGCGATATTGCCCAGCACCTCTGCAAATTTCTCCGCATACGGGTGGAAAGACTCCATGGCCGTCTGGGCGCCCCGCAGTTTAGAAGCCGCAACCATATTCATGGCCTTGGTAATCTGCTTGGTCTTTTTGACGCCGTTGATCTTGGATTTGACTTCTTTTAAGGATGCCATATATCGACTCGCCTTATTCGCTTGTTATCCAGTTGCGGTTAAAAACGGCCAAAAACCTATTTGATCGTATCCTTGAACTCTTCTCCATATTCGGCAAGCGCCTTTTGGAGCTGCTGATCAATATCATCGGTGATTTCCCGCTTTTCTGAAATGCCTGAAAGGATATCGGGATAGCGGCTTTCCACAAACTGGTAAAGGCCGGCCTCATACTTGGCCAGGGTATTGATGGGAAGCTTATCCAGAAATCCCTTGGCACCCGCATACAGAATCAGGACCTGCTTTTCCAGGGGCAGGGGCTGATACTGGGGTTGTTTGAGGATCTCCACCAGGCGTTCACCGCGCAGAAGCTGC
>JAGTVF010000160.1 GCA_018224315.1 Desulfobacterales bacterium
CCGGCCCGCAGTGTGCGTGGTCATGGCTGCGGGCGGATACCCCGGGTCCTATGCCAAAGGCGCCGGGATCAGCGGCCTGGCCAATGTTCGGCGTATGAAGGACGTGGCGGCCTTTCATGCCGGAACCGCCAATAAAAACAACGAAATTGTCGCTGCCGGCGGCCGGGTCCTCGGGGTGACCGCCCTGGGCGACGACATTGTCAAGGCCATTTCCCGGGCCTATAAGGCCGTGGAGAAAATTTCCTGGAAAAATGCCCATTTTCGCACTGACATCGGGGCAAAAGCCAAAAAGCGCTTGTCCGTGGCCCCGGCTGTTGGCATCATCATGGGCAGCGATTCGGATCTGCCGGTGATGAGCGCGGCCGCCGACCTGCTCAAGCGTTTTGACATCCCCTATGAGCTCACCGTGGCCTCGGCCCACCGGACCCCGGAGCGGGCCGGCGAATTTGCCGAAAACGCCCGCAAAAGGGGCATCCGCCTGATCATTGCCGGAGCCGGCCATGCCGCGCATCTCGCTGGTGCCATGGCTGCCCACACCACTGTTCCCATCATCGGGGTGCCCATTGATTCCTCTGCTTTAAGCGGTTTTGACGCGCTTTTGTCCACGGTTCAGATGCCGCCGGGCGTGCCCGTGGCTACCATGGCCGTGGGAAAGCCGGGGGCCAAGAACGCGGCCGTGCTGGCCGCCCAGATCCTGGCCCTGTCTGATCCGGAATTGGAATCGCGGCTGGTCTCCTACAAGTCGGCGATGGCAGACGAGGTCAACGCAAAGGCCCGGAGCCTTGAGGGGTAAACCGCACATCTGCCGCATTGACGCCCGGTTTCCGGACCCGGCTGTCATGGCAGAGGCAGCCGGATGGATCCGCACGGGAGGGCTTGTGGTTTTTCCTACCCGAAACCTCTACGGGCTGGGCGCTGACGCCTTAAACCCGGATGCTGTGGCCCGTGTGTTTTCCGCAAAAAACCGGCCGACCAGCAATCCGGTTTCCATTCTCATTGGCACCCGGGATTGGCTTGAAGATTTTGCTGCAGAAATTTCCGATTCCGCCCGCAGGATAATGGACCAATTCTGGCCCGGGGGCATCACCCTGGTTTTCCGGGCAAATCCGGGCTTGCCGAAAAATCTCACGGCAAACACCGGCACCATCGGCATCCGGCTGCCCGCCCACCCGGCAGCCGCAGCCCTTGTGCACGCTGCGGGCAACCCGATTACCGCCACCAGTGCCAATACCTCAAATACCCCGGGGGCCGGACGCGTGTCTGAAATTTCAGATCCGGTTGTCCGTGCCGCCGGCATGATCTTGGATGCCGGCGCCTTGGTTCAGGGCACCGGCTCCACCATCCTGGATATGACCTGTGATCCGCCCGCAGTTCTGCGCCAGGGTGCGGTGTCAGAAGCGCAGCTTCGGCAGGTGCTGCCTGCCGTTGTCAGCCGGAATCCGGCTGCATCCCGGCTGAACAAAGAAAAGGAGTAAAATCATGAATGCCAGTCAGCGAGCGCTTGCCGAAGGCGTGCTTTATACGGATATGTATGAACTGACCATGGCCCAGCTTTATTTTCGCATGGGCATGCACGAGATGAACGCCCATTTCGAGCATTTTTTCCGCAATTACCCGGATTACGGATCACACCAGGCCGGATACTGCATCAACGCGGGCCTGGAATGGTTTGCGGACTGGGTTCAGGAGGCCTGCTTCGGGGACCCGGAAATCGAGTGCCTGCGCAATCAAAAGCAGCGCAGCGGAAAACCCATGTTTGACGAGGATTTTCTCGGCTGGCTCAGACAGCAGTGCCTCCGGGATCATTTCACCATCCAGGCGGTTCCTGAAGGCCGGGTGGTGCATCCCAATGTGCCGCTCACCGTGGTGCAGGGCCCCCTGGCCCTGGCCCAGATCATGGAGTCCTCTCTGCTCAACCGCATCAATTTCCAGACCCTGATCGCCACCAAGGCCGCCCGGGTCCGGGAGGCGGGCTGCAGGCGGATGATGATCGAATTCGGGCTTCGCCGGGCCCAGGACCGGGGCGGCAATGCCGGCACCCGGGCGGCGATGATCGGCGGGGCGGATTTTTCCTCCAACACGGGCATCTCTTATGCCCTGGGATATCCGGCCAAGGGAACCCATGCCCACAGCATGGTCCAGGCGTTCATGGCCCTGGGCGAAGGCGAACTGGCCGCGTTCCGGGCTTATGCCGAGGTGTTTCCAGACGACTGTCTTCTGCTTGTGGACACCATCAACACCCTGGAATCCGGGATTCCCAATGCCATCAGGGTTTTTGAGGAATTAAGGAAAAAGGGTCACAGGCCCGTTGGCATCCGTCTGGACTCCGGGGATCTGGCCCATTTGTCCATCCAGGCCGCCAGGATGCTCAATGCCGCCGGGTTCGAAGACACGGTGATCCTGCTGAGCAACCAGCTCGATGAAATGGTGGTCTGGCAGATTATCAGCCAAATCCGGGATGAGGCACGCAAATTCAGCCTGGACCCGGATCATCTCATCAACCGCCTGGCTTACGGGGTGGGCACCCGGCTGGTGACCTCCAGGGGACAGGGGGCCCTGGACGGGGTTTACAAGCTCACCGCCCTGGAAAAAAACCAGGAGTGGATTCCGGCCATCAAGGTTTCGGAGACTCCGGAAAAAATAATCAATCCGGGATTTAAAAATGTCTGGCGCATTTACAATGGTCTCAATCATGCCACGGCCGATCTTATGGGAATGCAGGACGAAGACCCGGATCAGATGGATCCCCTGGAACTGCGCCATCCCAGCGACCGGGAAATCCGGCGGACCATCTCTTCCAAAGACATTGATCACATCGAACCCCTGCTGACAGACATTTTTAAAGACGGCCGGATGGTTTATGATCACCCCGGCATCGACGAAATGCGGCAGGTCCGGGACCAGGACCTGGACCGGCTGGATGCCGGTGTCAAGCGCCTGGTCAATCCCCATATTTATCACGTTTCCCTGACACCAAGGCTGTGGCAGTTAAAACGCGAGCTTGTGGAAAAACGCGGAAAGATCCGGTAGCCCGGCCCGAAAACCGCTAACGACAAAACATGCTTGCATTTTTTGTTTGATTTGGTTATTTTGCCAACCAAATCCGCCCGATGTTTCGGGCGGTGAAAAGCCCGCACAAACAGCCTCGTCAAAGTGCCGGAGTGGTGGAAGTGGTAGACGCAGAGGACTCAAAATCCTCCGGGCCTTGCGCCCTTGCGAGTTCGAGTCTCGCCTCCGGCACCATTTTTTCTCTTTTTTTTCAGTCTATTGTGACTATGGGCCCTCATGCTCTGGTAAAATCCTGATAGGATTCCAGGCTTTTTCCATGTGCGTTCCATCGTCTTTTGCAGGGATCTTTCAATAAAAGTGGTTGATTATCATTTGGGTTGTTGTAAATCCGCATTGGGCCCGTACAAAGCTTAACCGTGCATTCCTAAAAGACACCATAAGCCAACATGGCGTCGGCAACTTTTTGAAATCCGGCAATATTGGCCCCACGTACGTAGTTGACTCGGCCGTTGCTCTTGCCATACTCGACGCAACG
>JAGTVF010000161.1 GCA_018224315.1 Desulfobacterales bacterium
GGTCTCCGCCTTACAAGGCACCGGCATTGACGCATTAAAACAGCGCATCGTGGATTTGGTTTTTTCATCCGTGACCAGGGCCGGAAATGGGTTTATCCCAAACTGGCGTCAGAAATGCCGGCTCGACCAGGCCGCAGAGGCGATTTCCAATGTGATATCCGGCCTGGAGAACCAGCGACTGCCTGAACTGATTGCAATTGATCTGCATGAAGCGATTTCGGCCATTGATGAAATCACCGGCCAGCATGTTGAGACCGATGTGCTTGATGAGATTTTCAGTCGTTATTGTGTGGGCAAATAATAATTGTTTCACGTGAAACAATTGAATCCATTTTTGACAAACATCAAGCAATGTATAAAGCTTTTAAGGAGGATATCGTAATGAAGTTTGATGCAGGTGAATTTTTTAAAACATATGAAGCCCTGGCCCAAAAGGCGGATGAGGCCTTTTTGCGGATTAAGCAGGCATATCCCCAGGAGGTGGTTTGCGAGCCCGGGTGCACGGATTGCTGTTTTGCGCTTTTTGATTTGACCCTTATTGAGGCCATGTACCTGAATCATCAATTTAACGCCAATTTTTCAGGGGAAGCACGCAGCAATCTTCTTGAAAAAGCCAATCAGGCAGACCGGAAAATTTACAAGCGCAAACGGGATGCCTACCGGCAAACGCAGAAAGGCGAAGATGAAACCCGTATTGTTGAGGAAATGGCAAAAGAGCGGATTCGCTGCCCTTTGCTGAATGAATCCGATCGTTGTGATCTGTATCCGTATCGGCCCATTGCCTGCCGGATTTACGGGGCGCCTTTGTCCATTGGCGGCCAGGGTCGTACCTGCGGAAAGACCGGATTTCAGGCCGGCCAGCAATACACCACAATTAACATGGATGCCATTCACGATCAGCTGCTGCGGATATCCGCGGAAATGGTTAAGGCAATGGGCTCCCGGCACGTAAAAATGGCTGATGTTTTGGTGCCGGTTTCCATGGCCCTGATTACTGACTATAACGAAGAATACTTGGGGATCGCTTCTGCAGAAGCCGATTCGGAACAGAAATAACCAACTTGATTGTACGGGGAATGTTATGGAACTCAGCGAAAAGGAAAAAGACACCCTGAAAAAGGCCATATATGACAGTATGGCGCCAAGGCGCCAGAAACACATCATGAAAAAGGGGTATGAACGGTGGGACCCGTTTGCCGGACCCAAAGATCCCCTGGACATGCGCATGGATCGCAGTCGCCGCACCATGAATGATTTGATCCGCGAATTTTTTCAGACATGGGATATTTCTGACCACGGCCATGATTACCGAAAGGGCGCCATGGAGCTATGCCTCGGGATTATCAACGAGGATGAGCGCTATCTGGGCATGTTTGACTTTGCGTGCTGGTACAGACAGCTGCTGGACAGGGAAGGGTTTGAAAAGCAGAAAAACGCCCCGGATACCCCGTAGGATCTTTTGGCCGGCAGCGGCACTGGTTATTTCTGAACAAGCCATGCGATCACCGGAAGGCTTAAGGCAAGAAGGATCAGCAGTCCGGGAATGGAAACATACGGTGTATACCAGGGTTTTTTTTCAATTTTGGCCTTTTTTACTTCTGATAAAAACCAGTTGCCTATAATGCCGGCTGCAAGCAGCATGGCCGCAGCTTTGATCAGTACTGCAACAGTCAATTGGATCCCTCCTCTTTGTTGAAAATGGCTGTCTTTGTTTCAAAAGTCAGTCATTTTCATTTAAAGTTCCGCTTTTGTCAAGTTTGTTGATACAATAATGGCTGCCTTTGCAGGTCTCTTGCCCATTCCGGTCAGGCCCAACACGGCAGAAAAGAGCGTGTGCTTGTTTTGGGCTTTCGCAGGCTGTCGGCAAGCAGAGTGCGACTGGCGCAGGAAAGCAACCTTTCCGGATTTGGCCGGAACCCTCTTGTTGTTTCACGTGAAACAACAAGAGGGTTCCGGGTGATCCGATCAGGGCCGTGGTTTGCAGGGAGATGAAAGGGGCAAAGAAAAAGCAACCTATCGGATGATGGCTTTTTTGACATATCCGGCCATGATGGTTTGGAACTCGTCTATTTGGGCATCCGAAGGGACCCTTTTCTGGCCGGTAAAAAAATTCGGATTCAGAACTTTTTTGTTTTGAACATGCTGAAAAGCGTGGAGATCGGCTCCTGTAACCAATTCCGCCATGGCTTTTACGGTTTCACGGGTTGTCAGGGGGGAAACGCAGGTTGTCCGGAATTCGTGGGCAAGCCCGGATTCAAGAATGATTTGAACAGAGCTGCGCAGCGCGGCAGCGTCGGCCTGGTGCGCAATATATTGGTTATAGAGTTCTGGGTCGGTTTTGATATCCATGGCCAGATAATCCACAAGCCTGTTTTCCACAAGGTCCTGGATCACTTCCGGGCGGCTACCGTTGGTGTCGAGCTTCACAAGAAATCCCATGGACTGGAGATCAGCGCAAAATCCCCCCAGATCCGGGTGAAGGGTGGGTTCCCCGCCGGAAATGACCACCCCGTCAAGGTATTTCTGCCGGGAGACCAGAAAATCCATAATCTCGTCTCTGGAAAGGTGCCGGGTGTCCGGGCCGGTGACGGCCAGTTCCGGGTTGTGGCAGTACGGGCACCGGAAATTGCACCCGGCCGTAAAAATCACGCAGCTGATATGCGGCGGATAATCGATTAAAGAGTACTTGAGCAGGCCGCCTATATGCATTTTCAGTTTATCCGCTGTAGAGCTTGATTCAAGGTTTTGTTTCCAACGAAGACAAGCCGTTTTCAGGAAGCCACCTGAAAGGTCTGCCGCATGTTAAACTCGCACTGTTTGCCGTTATTCCACTGATGTACCGGCCGCAGATACCCGACAACCCGGGAATAGACCTCGGCTGGCTGGTCACACGCAGGACATTTTTCGTGATAACCGCTGATGTAGCCGTGGCTCGGGCACACGCTGAAGGTGGGAGAAATGGTAAAATAAGGCATGCGAAAGTTTTCCGTGACCTTGCGGACCAGATTCTTTGCGGATTCAAACTGGACCATCTGCTCGCCAAGGAAGATGTGAAACACAGTGCCGCCGGTGTACCGGGTCTGCAGATCATCCTGGAGTTCCAGTGCTTCAAACACATCATCCGTATAATTGACCGGCAACTGGCTGGAGTTGGTGTAAAACGGATCCGCTCCCTGGTTAAATTCTGTTTCATTTGCGCAAATCACGTCTGAAAAAGCCTTTTTGTCCAGCATGGCCAGCCTGTAGGCGGTTCCTTCGCCAGGGGTTGCCTCAAGGTTGTAAAATTCCCCGGTTTCCTCCTGGAGTTGTTCAATGGTGCTGCGCATGTAATCCAGGACATCCACGGCAAACTGCCGGCCTTCATCAGTGCCGATATCGGTGCCGAACAGGTTGATGCAGGCCTCGTTCATGCCGATTAATCCAATGGTGGAGAAATGGTTGGTCCAATAGGCCCCGCTCTGATCCTTGATGGCTCGCAGATAAAATTTTGAATAGGGATACAGGCTCTGCTCGGTGAATTTTTCCAGAACTTTGCGTTTGATGGTCAGGCTCTGGGCGGCAATCTGCATCTGCTGATGAAGCCGGGAAAGGAAATCGTCCCGATTCTCAGAAAGGTAGCCGATTCTGGGCAGGTTGACCGTGACCACGCCGATGGAGCCGGTCAAAGGGTTGGCCCCGAAAAGTCCGCCGCCTCTTTTTTTTAGCTCACGGTTATCCAGGCGCAGCCGGCAGCACATGGATCTGGCGTCTTCCGGCGACATATCCGAGTTGACAAAGTTGGAAAAATACGGGATTCCGTATTTGCCTGTCATTTTCCAGATATTGTCCAGATTGGGATTGTCCCAGTCAAAATCCGCGGTGATGTTGTAGGTGGGAATGGGAAAGGTAAACACGCGGCCCTTGGCATCGCCTTCCATCATGACTTCGGCAAAGGCACGGTTAAACGTGTCCATTTCCTCCTGGAACTGTCCGTAGGTTTCCGGCTGCATTTGTCCGCCGAGGATCACGGGGGTGTCTTTTAGCATTTTGGGCACGTTTAAGTCCATTGTAATGTTGGTAAACGGAGTTTGAAACCCAACCCGGGTGGGAATGTTGATGTTGAAGACAAATTCCTGGAGCGCCTGCTTGACTTCCTTGTAGGAAAGATCATCATAGCGGATAAACGGGGCCAGCAGGGTATCGAAATTGGACACGGCCTGGGCGCCGGCCGCTTCTCCCTGAAGGGTGTAGAAAAAATTGACCACCTGGCCCAGGGCTGAGCGCAGGTGCTTGGGCGGGGCGCTTTCCACCTTGCCCGGAACACCCATGAAGCCGACCTGTAAAAGATCCTGCAGGTCCCAGCCAACGCAGTAGACCGACAGCAGGCTCAGGTCATGAATGTGGAGATCTCCGTTTTTATGGGCATTGCGCACTTCGTGAGGATAAATCCGGTTCAGCCAGTACTCGGCGGTGACATCAGAGGAAATATAGTTGTTGAGCCCCTGGAGGGAGAAGCTCATATTGCTGTTTTCCTTGATCTTCCAGTCCATCTTCTGGACGTAGTTCTCAACGAGTTCCACATTTGCCCGGGTGGTAATATTGCGGATCTGAGCGTGCTGTTCCCGGTATAAGATGTAGGACTTGGCGGATTTGTGAAAAGGCGATTCAATCAGGACCCGTTCAACAATATCCTGAATTTCCTCAACCTCCGGCGGGGACGGAAGCTGCATCTCATGGGCAAGGGTCAGGACGCGAAGCATTAGCTTTTTTGCCATTGACTCGTCGAATTCGTTGGTGGCGCTGCCGGCCTTGGCAATGGCTGCGGTGATTTTGGATGCATCAAAAGAAGCAACTCTGCCGTTTCGCTTCTTAATGTGTGTGAACATAAGTGAGCCCCCTTTGTAAATGCTTTTGGGAAATATGGATGAGCGTTGATGGTACCGTATGACTGACAAACAAAATATATAACAATATATTGTTATGTGTCAAACAAAAAATCTATATATGGTATCTTGGCTGAAAAACAACAGATAGGTGGATCAATGAGGATTTTCGGGTGTATCAGGAGTGATCCAGATATAATCGGCAGCCCGGAGATCTTCTGTGTCATAGCCGGAAGTCGGCATAACGGTTTTAAAAGGCGCACGGGTGCGTTCAAAAGCGCGGTCCGGGATGCCGAATTTGTGCGTAATATGGCCATTTCCGGCAAAAACCAGCATGGTCCGGTCTTTTAACTGCCGGCTGATGGATTCGGCCATCACATCCTCCCAGACACACTGGGCCTGGTAAAAATTTTCAAAAGAATACCGGATTGCGGCACGGCCGTGTTTGTCAAAAACATCCTGAACGTATTGCCGGTGATCGGAATTGTCCAAAAAGATGGATTCCGGCAGGCGGGCCCGGTCATGGGCCAGCAGGGACTCAATGCCGCCGGCAGCGACCCGGGAAGGAATATGGAATTCAATGTTTAAGGCGTAAAGCGCAATCCGATGCTCCCGGATATAATCCAACAGGGCCTTGTACAAATCATAGTCGAATTTCCAGTTGGCATACCAGTGTGTGTTTTCAATAAAGGCGGTCTCAGACATCTCTCCGCCGGACCAGGCATCAAGAACGGGTTGATAGGGTCTGGAAAACATTTCCATGCCCACGATCAGGTCGGAAATCTGCTGATCAAGGGCTTTTAAA
>JAGTVF010000162.1 GCA_018224315.1 Desulfobacterales bacterium
AAGGCAGTGCAGACGATTTCTGGCTGGTGGTCACCCAGCGACGTCAGGTGGAAGACACGGACCTGAAATGGCGGGGCAGGTATGTGGAAAAATGGCTTTCCATGGCCCAGGCATTTGCCGGCATCCCCCAGTATCCAACAAAACCAGATGTCCAGGCCATGGCTTTGAATAAAAAAGGAAAAAATCATGTCTGAAATCATCAAGGTATTGGTGGCCAACCGCGGTGAAATTGCCTGCAGGATTCTGCGCACCCTTGACTGCATGGGCATTGCCGGGGTCGTGGTGTACCATCCGGTTGATGCGGCATCACCGGCAGTGAAAATGGCTGCCCAGGCTGTCGAGATACACGGCCGTTCACCAGTGGCTGCCTATCTGGATATGGAAAATATCATCACTGCCTGCAGAAAAACCGGTGCAGATGCCGTGCATCCGGGATTTGGATTTTTAGCGGAAAATGCCAGTTTTCCCAGACGGCTAGCAGAAGAGGGCATTGTTTTTATCGGTCCGCTGCCAGACACCATGGCGCTGATGGGCAACAAGCTGGCAGCACGCGCTTTCTGCATGGAAAACGGTTTTCCTGTCCTCCCTTGTGTGTCTGAACAGAAAACAGGAAAAGCATTTGCAGCCGGCGCCAGGGAAATTGGGGTGCCGCTTCTCATCAAGGCCGCCGCCGGGGGGGGCGGAAAAGGAATGCACATTGTGCACGATTTGCATGATTTTGACACCGCTGTCCTTCTGGCCAAAGCAGAGGCTTTGCGGTTTTTCGGCAGCGATGCGGTATATGCTGAAAAATATGTGGAATCCCCCCGGCATATCGAGGTGCAGATCATGGCGGACCACCATGGCCATGTCCTGCACATGGGAGAAAGAGACTGCTCCATTCAGCGCCGTTTTCAAAAAATCATTGAAGAAAGCCCTGCTCCGGGGCTGACACCAGATCTGCGCCGGCAAATCTGTGACACAGCGGTTGATATCGCCCGAAAATCTGGTTACCGAAATGCCGGTACTGTTGAATTTATCCTGGCACCTGACGGGCAGTTTTATTTTCTGGAAATGAACACCCGCCTCCAGGTGGAGCATCCGGTGACGGAAATGGTGACAGGACTGGATCTTGTGGAACTGCAGGTGCGCGCGGCCCGGGATGAATCCTTTTCCCTGACCCAGGAGAATATCAAGCCAAACGGGCATGCCATTGAACTGCGCTTGTATGCGGAAGATCCGGAAAAAGAGTTTATCCCGGCCACAGGGCAGCTGCTGGCCTTTCATCTGCCACAAGGGGAGGGTATCCGCGTAGAAAACGGATTTGCCGAAGGAATGCAGGTATCTGCCGCCTTTGATCCCATGCTGGCCAAACTGATCGTCCATGACACAAACCGGGAAAAAACCATTGATCTGGCATTACAGGCCCTGAAAGAAACCCTGGTGCTGGGCGTGACCACCAACGCTGACTTTCTGATGCGAATTCTGTCCCATCCAGCCTATGGTTCCGGCAGGATAGACACCGGCTTTATTCCCCGGTACCAGGCAGAACTGCTGCCGCCACCCCTGACCCATGAACAGCGCAGCCTGCTGCTGGCAGCTGCGGCCATTAGCAGCCGGGAGTTCATGGATGCCGCCTTTGCAGTGCCGGAACCCCATTCTTTTTTCGGAAACTGGAGAAACTGATATGAAACGCAGAATCGATCTGCTGGACAACCATTACACGGTCACCATTCTCAGAAGCCCCAGACAAACACACATGACCGTGAACACAGAAGCGCCCCAGTCCGTTGCCATCACAGCAGTAACCAATACAAAATACCTCATCCACATGGGTGAAAACCGTGTTCCGGTGCAGATGGCTGTCAAAGGAAACATGACATATATCCGTGCCTTTGACCGGACATTTGCCCTTGGCATTGTCAATCCTGTGGAACAGGCGGCCCAAGAAACAGGGCGTTCCAGCAGCACCATCTGTGCGCCCATGCCGGGCATGGTGGTGGAGATCATGGCAGCCGCCGGTGACAGGGTTGCCAAAGGCCAGCCCCTCATGACCATAGAAAGCATGAAAATCCTGACGGTACTCACCGCACCCAAAGATGGCGACATTGCAAGAATTCTTATTACCCCCGGTGATTCATTTGACAAGAATTCGGTATTGATAACCCTGTCAAAAACAAAGGAGATGTGACATGCGGCGCATCTCCTCCAAAATTGATCCCCAGTCAAGCGAGTTTTTCACATATGCGGCCCACAATCGAAAAATCCTGGCAGCATTTCACGAAAAACAACACCACGCCCGTTTTACACGATCAGAACGGGATTTAGAACGGCTGCGGAACCAGAAGAAGCTGCTGGTACGTGAGCGCATAGAACTGCTGCTGGATCCTGGCAGCCCGTTTCTGGAACTGTCCACGCTGGCTGCCAACCTGGCCTATGACGGCAGTGTGCCTTCAGCCGGTCTGGTATCCGGCATCGGTATTGTCAACGGCCGGGAAGTGATGGTGATGGCCAGTGACAGTACCATCAAGGGCGGGGCCTGGTATCCCCTTACCGTAAAAAAGATGGTTCGCACCCTGGATATCTGCCTTGAAAACCATTTGCCGGTGGTCCACTTAGTGGATGCAGCTGGCGCTTTTCTGCCGCTGCAGTCCGGATTGTTCCCGGACCGGCACATGGCCGGCCGCATCTTTCGCAACCAGTGTATCCTGAGCGCCAAAGGAATCAAACAGGTGGCCCTGGTGCTCGGACACAGCACAGCCGGGGGTGCCTACATCCCCACCTTGAGTGATTATTCGGTCATGGTGCGGGGAACCGGCGGGATCTTTCTGGGGGGGCCGCCCTTGGTAAAGGCGGCCACCGGTGAAGAGGTGACAGCTGATGAACTAGGCGGCGCAGACGTTCACAGCACTATCAGCGGGACTGCTGATTATGCGGTTGATTCTGAAAAAGAAGGCTTGGCCCTGATTCGTGAAATCATAGGCACCTTTGCCCGGTCATCCAAAATAGAAATGGAAAAACGCGAAACAGAAGAGCCGTATTATGACCCCGAAGAGCTTTACGGCATTATCCCGGATAATGTAAAAAAACAATTTGACATACGCGAAGTGATTGCCCGAATTTTTGACGGCAGCCGGTTTCATGAGTTCAAACCGGATTACGGGGCGACAGCCGTCTGCGGATTCGCTTTTCTGTATGG
>JAGTVF010000163.1 GCA_018224315.1 Desulfobacterales bacterium
AGAAGTGCCGTTGAATTCGTTGATGGCAAAAAACCACTCAAAGGGAACCAAAACATCTGTGCCGCGGGTGAGATTGGCGCCCATGGCCCATTTAAAAGGAATGGTGTCAAATACCCGGGCTGCGGCTTCCAGGTCTTCTGCGTCATCGTGGACCGATGCGGCAATGGCCTCAAAGGGCAGGGCGTCACTGCCCATTTCCGGCCGGGTGGCTTCCGCGAAATTGGCCGGGTCTGCGGCAAAACTGTAGAAGCTGAAGCGTTCCACCAGCTCCATGACCGCGCTGGCCTCTGCCTGGGCCGGGGTGGCGCCTTTGCCCATCTGCTTGGCCGTGCCGGTCAGGGCCCGGGCATCCGGGCCGCACACAGAAACATAAACCGGGATATCCAGCCGGCCCGTGTCAATGCGTTCGGTTTTGGCCAGTACGGCGAGGTTTTGCTGGGCAAACCGGCGCCTGACCGTTGTTACCGTCTCCTGCGGATCGGCAATTTTGTCCTGGTCTGCGGTAAAGGTTTTATATGCGTCCCTGAGTATCCATTTCGGATCCATTTCAGATGTCATCCTTTTGTTTTGTATCCGGTTTTGAAGTCAATAAAAGGAACTTACCATATGCAAGCCGGCGCAGGCCGTCAAGCTTTGTGTGTAAAAACCTGGTTGACAGAAAGTTTCTTTTCCATATATTCTTTAAAAAAGATTGTAAGGAAAAAAGGAAAATTAAAAATGCTTGCAAAAATTACATCCAAAAATCAGATCACCATTCCCAAGGCCGTTATGGAGCAGTTTCCAGGCTCTGAATATGTGGAGGTCGAGGTCCGGCAAGACGTTATTGTACTGCGGCCCATAAGGCAGTATGGCACGGATTTGGAAAAAATCCGTGAAAAGATATCCAGGCTGGGATTATCTGAAGACAGTATTGCCGAAGCCGTGAAATGGGCCAGGGAAAAATAATGCGGGTGGTGATCGATACCAATGTGGTGGTTTCGGCACTGCTTTTCGGCGGCACGCCCGGCCAATTGATCCCAATGTGGCGCAATTTGGAGATCACGCCTTATTTTTCAAAACAAATACTGGATGAATATCTCCGGGTTTTTTCATATCCGCGCTTCGGCCTCACAGAAGCCGAGATTCAATATCTGCTGTACACGCAGATCCTGCCTTACTTCGAGGTCGTCTGGCTGCCCAACGACCGGCCCGTGATCATCTCTGCCGACCCAACAGATGATTTGTTTCTGTATTGTGCACAGGCTGCGGGTGCCGTCCGCATTATTTCCGGGGATTGGCATCTGCTTGGCCTGGGAACCTGGAAAAAAATCTCCATTGTTTCACCGGCTCAATTTATTGAAATGCTCGGGTGAAACATTTTTCAGGACACTCTTTCCACGATCTGCTCTGCGATTTTTTCCGCAGACCGGCCAAACAGCTCGTCCACGGGCACTTGGTCCAGCAGTTCATCGTTCCAGACAATATTGTTTTCCTGGACAATGTTTTTGATATGCTCATGCTTGCCGCCCAGGGCCTTGACCCTGGAGGCCAGGTCCACGGCCGGGCGGAAGGCCACGTCGAACAAAAGCAGATGCTCCACCATATTGGGCCGGGAGGGATCGCCTGAGATCAGCGGGATGACGAGAATGCTTCTGTCGTCTTTTCTGCCCTTGCCCATGTAGACGTTGCCCTCGCGCACGATGATACGCTTGGTGCCCTTCAGGGTGCGGTCTTCTTCGGCCCGGGAGGAAATGGCGGCGGAACTGCCCTGTTTGTCAACGACCTCGATGGTGGTTTCTTCGGTGGGCTCGCCCATCAGATTGACCCCGGAGATCCGGTACAGGGTCCAGCCTTTGATGTGATCCAGGATCTGCTGCAGGTTTTTGATCACCAGGATGTTGTTTAAGGTCAGGTGCTCGATGGTAAAACCGAGATCCTGCATCATGTCGAAAATCAGGCCTTCGGCCTTTTCCTCGATGCGGCTGGTGCCCACGGTCACGGTCTTGGCCTGGTGCTTGATGGCATCCACCGGCCGGGCCATGGTGTTGATGGCCTCGGCAAGGGAGGCAAACAGCAGGTCAAACATGTTGCGCGCCGTGCCCTTGACCCCGAAATCAATTTCAAAATCAGCCACCGGCAGCCGGCCGGAGAGGTATTTGAGCAGCAGTACCAGGTTGGTGGAGCCGTTGATGCCCATGGTCGGGGCAAGGCCGTTTTCCGCCTGACGCTTTCGAAACTCGTTGTAAAAACGCAGGATTTTTTCCCGGAAAGGTTTTTCCAGCGCAATTTCGTAAATATCGAGATTCTGTTTGGCATAGGCCTTGATGGTCTCCCGGATCTCCTCGCGGAACAGGTGCAGAAAGTGCGAGCCCTCGTTGATGGTCAACGCCGCGTAATAGCCCCACATGTGGCCCACCAGGGTGTTGACTATGGGGGCGAAATGCTCGCTTACCGAAGGCACCCGGAATACGTCTTCTGCATATGCGTCAAAACGGTATTCATTGGCGTCTGCAATGACCACGGGAAGGGCCTTGTGGGACCGGAAGATGGCCGTGTCCTTGACAATGTCGCCGATCACACTTCTTCGGGTGCCGGCTGCACACACGATGATCAGCGGTTCCGAGGACAAATCAATGTGTTTTTTGTCCTCCACAAAATCCGATGAAATGGTTTTGTAGCAAAGCTCGCTTAACTTGATCCGGATTTCGTCTGCTGCGGCCTTGTTGGGGCCGCTGCCCACGGTGGCCCAGTATGTGCGCTGCAATGCCAGGCGATTGGCCGATGCCCGGACCTGTTTTTTCATGGAAAGCACCTGCTCCATGATATCGGGCAGCTGGATCATCTGCCGGACCTCATTTGAGACAAAGGCGTGGCTGCGCCGCCCGGTGGTCTGGGCAATGTATAAGGCCAGCACGGCCCCGGCAATGATCTGGGAATAAAAGGCCTTGGTGGAAGCCACAGACATTTCAATGTCTCTGCCGGAGCTGGTGTAGAGCACACCGCTGGTTTTAAATGTCAAATCCGAATCCCTGCGGTTGACAATGCAAACCGATGATGCGCCCTTTTTGCGCACCATGTCCACGGCCCGGTTGGTGTCGGTGGTGGTGCCCGACTGGCTGATGGGCACCAGCAGCGTGTCGGACATATCCCGGCCGTCGGATTCATTTAGCACAAATCCGGACAGTTCCGATGATTTGAGCGCTTCTATGCGCATGGTGGGTTCATCCAGATAATAGCGCATGAGATTGGCGCATGCCGAAGCCGCCACGCCTGCGGTCCCCTGGCCGATAAACAGGATCTGCCGGATTCGGCCGTGGGTGATTTTCTCAAGCAGGGCCTGGGGTATGGTGGTTTCATCTAAGGCAATTTCGTATCGCCGGCCGTCTGTATTGATGATTTTCCAGCGGTTTTCCAGGGTCCGGCGAACGGATGCCGGTGCCTCTGAGATTTCCTTTAGAAAATAATGGTCAAAATCCTGGCGGTCGATATCCCGGGAGGTGAGCTGGGTTTTGCGGATGTCGGCATCTGTGAGCTCAATGGGGGCCCCGTTGTAAAACATGGCTGTGACCCCGGACAATCCGCCCGGACTGTCTGCGTCAATGACAAAGATCTGGCCGGAGACCAGCCTGCCCTGGCTGTCTTTGTGAACCGCCTCGCCGTCCATTTTCAGAAAATAGGGGGTTTCTTCGGCAAATCCGTAAACCTCGGAAGTGGGAATGTAGAAATCCGGGCCCAGACCCACGAAAACGGCCTGGCCGCTTCCCTTCAGGGCCAGAAACAGTTTTCCCGGGGCCAGGTCAGACTGCATGCAGATGGCATGGGAGCCTTCAAAATCATTGACCGCCAGGCGGAAGGCTTCTGCAATATCATGGCCTTTTTTGAGATATCCGGCAATGTGGACCGGGATGATTTTGGTGTCACAGGTGATCTCTGCGGGATAGGCCATGCCCGCAGCCTCGTGGGCTTTCTGCAAAGCCTGGTAATTGTCAATGTCGCCGTTTAAGCTTACATGAATGATGCCGGTTTCCTCGATTAAAGAGGCCCGGGTCTGTGCATCCATGGGATGGCAGTTAAACTCGTTGACCTCTCCCACAGAGGCCCACCGGGTATGGGCAGAAACGTTAAATCGCCGGTGGGGCTGGATCAGCAGAAACTGGAGCACCGGATCGGCGGCCAGCTCATCGCGGATATAGGCGATGTTGTCGCCCAGGCGGCCGATTTCCGCCGCCACCTTGTAGGTCAGGGCAACAGAGACCTGCGGATCAGCGGGATCATTCTTTAGATGCCGCACAGATACGCTTTTGTGCAGCAGCAGGTTTTGGTTGGTCCGCCGGGAAAATTCCTCTGAATGCCCGGCTGCATTAATCCGGCTTTCCAGGTCAAAATAGGCCGAATCCTCCAGGACAAACATCAAAGACAATCCTGCTGAATCCCGGCCGCGCACCTCGAGTCTGTCAATGCTGTTTAACACCGAGTTGATCTGCTGGGCCGCGGCCAGCCCGCCCCGGGCAAGTTCCGGTATACCCGGTGTCATCACACGGATTTTTTCCATGTTGTCGAGCAGCTCGGTTTTTAAGCTCCATTTGGCATCCCGCAGGGTTTCAATACGGGTTGAAACCATGTCAAAGACATCCGGCGCAAGGCGGCCCATGGCCTGGTCCCGGCCCTGAAGTTCCTTTTGGGCCAATTC
The DNA here is from genome assembly GCA_018224315.1 of Desulfobacterales bacterium. Taxonomy (GTDB): domain Bacteria; phylum Desulfobacterota; class Desulfobacteria; order Desulfobacterales; family Desulfosalsimonadaceae; genus Desulfosalsimonas. The sequence goes on from JAGTVF010000163.1 coordinate 4,670, forward strand.
CTCCAGGTTTTTGAGCAGGGCGGAAAGGCGGCCGCAGGCATTTGCATCGGCAAACAATTCATAAAAACTCTCCGTCTGCTTGAGTTCCCGGATTTTTGAATAAAGCATGGAAACGGTATCCGGCCCGCCCAGATAATCGGCATCAATCCGGTCGGGTTCCGGGCTGTCTGCGGAAAAACCCGTCTGCGCCATTTGGGCGGCAGCGCTTTCCAATTCCGAAATCATGTCTGCGGGCAAAGCCTTGGATTTGTCAGCCCGCTGAAAGGCCACAATGCCGGTCAGGCCGCAGCAGATCCGGTTTAAGACAAGGGGCAGAAAAATAAGGGTGTTGCGCTCTACCGGATTTTGCGGGATTTTGCCGATGCGGATTTGCGGGATCACTTCTGCGGTCTTTTTGATCAAAGACTGAAGAAAACTTTTTATCCAATGGGCTTTAGGTGTCATCATTTACAGCGTCCTGTGGTGCCTTGGCTTGGTTTAGGGGTTGTTGCATGTATTCATGAACGATTCTGCGGAAATATTCAGCGGCGCGCACGCCGATATAGTTTTTGTGGGCAACGATCACCGCTGCGGCAATGGCGTTGTTGGTTTCCCGGTGTCTGGCATATCCGGTAAACCAGTCAAACTTGACCTTGGCCGGGTTGTCGTTGATGGAACCGGTTTTGCCGCCCACGTCAAATTCCTGGAAAATCGCGGTCGCCTGCCTGCCCCGGAAACTGCCCCGGGCCGTGCCCCGGGTTACAGCGGCATTCATCATGGATTGCATCTGCCGGGCCGTTTCCGGATGAATGGATCGGGTCAGCATTTTTCTGTCCTGGCGGAAAACAACGCGATCGTTTAACACAGCGCGTTCAACAAAGTAAGGCCGCATCATGGCCCCGTTGTGAACAACCGCTGCTGACAGCATTGCCGCATGCAAAGCGGAGATTTGCGTGGTTTTGTTGAAACCACAGGCAATTTCTGCCCAATTATAAGGCTTTTCGGAAACGGGTGCAACGCTGACATCCAGGGGAAGATCGAAATCCATTTCCCGGTTGAACCAGAAGGCTTGTGCATATTTTTCCAGGCGGTCCTTGTCCAGGTAGTTTTGCCCGATTTTGCCGAAAACCGGATTGATGGATTCGGCAAAGGCCTTTTCCAGGGTTACGTAGTTGGTATACTTGTTTTTCGTGTCCGCCAGCTGGTTGCGATACAGGGTGTATTTGCCGCCGTTAAAGCTCATGCGGGCTTCCGGGGTCAAGTCGCTGTCATCGATGGCGGCTGCGGCACTCACGATCTTAAACAGGCTGGCGGCGGGAAATGAGGCGTTGACACAATTGTTCACATCCGGATTGTTCCGGTCATGGGAGGCCATGGCCAGGATTTTTCCGGTCCGGGCGTCCATGACCACAATACCGATTTGCCGGGCATATTTGGGATCCATCATGGACAGCACGGCTTTCTGCAGGTCTTTGTCCAGGGTGGTATGAAGGGCGCAGTCCCGGCCGGCCAGTTTTTTGGAAAAAATGGGTGTGACGGGATTGAGCAGATCGCTGTGGTCCAGAAGTTCCCGGATCTGATCCCGGGTGATGCGCTCGATTTCCGGTTCAACAGCGGCCTGCTGCGGCCGCGGCCGGCTCTGAAACCAGTCGGCCACAAAAAATCCACCCTTGATCAAGCCCAGACCGATGCACAACATCACCAGGTATGCCGGCAGTCGCCTGAGGGCTTGCCTTGCTGCCGATTTTTGCCTCAGCCGGAACTGGTAGTTGCGCCAGGCTGGATTTTGCAGCTTGATTCGGCTGTTGATGGTTTTTCGCCTGCGGAAAATACCCATGGTATCCGGATGCGCCTTATTTCAGACGGGTGCCCGGCGGCACCGGGCGGTTAATAACGGCAACAGCGCCTTGCTGCTCATCGACGGCCGCCAGCACCATGCCCTGGGAGCGGATTCCCCTGATTTTGACAGGCTTGAGATTGGCCACCAGAACAACGGTTTTGCCCTTCAGGTCCTCCGGGGCATAGAGCCCGGCAATGCCGGCCACCACAGTTCGGGTTTCATCGCCCATGTCCACTTCCAGCTTCAGGAGCTTATCGGCTTTGGCGACTTTTTCGGCTGAAATCACCCTGGCGGCACGCAGATCCACTTTGGCAAAATCCGCAATATCGATCTGCGGGGCAATGGGCTCGGTCTGCTTTTTTTCCGGCGCAGGCGTTTGGGCGGGCCGGTTGAAAATGGCCTCAGGATCCAGGCGCGGAAACAGGGATATGCCTTTGGGCAATACGGTTTGCGGCGCGATCACACCCCATCTTGAAATTTCTTCAATCAGATAAAATCCGGGTTTGGCCTCCGGGTCTCTGCCCAGGTGTTTTTGCATGACAGCCGCGGTTTCCGGCATTACCGGATAGATCAGTCCTGCGACCACCCGGAGGCCTTCGAGCAGGTGACAGATCACCTCCTGGAGCTGCGGCCGGCCGTGTTCCTGTTTGGCCAGTTCCCAGGGAGCGCTGGTGTCCACAAACTTGTTCATCTGCCCGATATATTCCCACACCGCAGCCAGCGCCTTGTGGAAATCCAGGTTTTCCATGTTTTGGCAAAAGGCGTCAATGGCCATTTTTGCCCCGGCTTTCAGGTCCGTTCCCAAAATTTCGCCGGCTTCCGGGTTCCAGTCCGGCACGGTGCCCTTGAAATACTTGTGAAACATGGCCAGGACCCGGGAAAACAGATTGCCCAGATCGTTTGCCAGATCCGAGTTGATCCGCTGGATCAGGGCCGCTTCTGAAAAGCTGGAATCCAGTCCAAAGGTCATTTCCCGCATGAGAAAATAGCGGATGGCATCCACGCCGTAAGTGTCTTTCAGATAAACGGGATCCACCACGTTGCCCAGGCTTTTTGACATTTTGCTCTCATCCACGTTCCAGTAACCATGGACAAAGAGGTGCTGGTAGGGGGCAATGCCTGCGGCCTTGAGCATGATGGGCCAGTAAATGCCGTGGGGTTTTAGGATGTCTTTGGCCACCACATGGCGCACATGGGGCCAGAAGGTTTGAAACTTTTTTCCGTCCGGATATCCCAGGGCGCTGATATAGTTGATCAGGGCATCAAACCACACATAAGTGACATAGTTGTCGTCAAAGGGCAGGGTGATGCCCCAGGTCAGCCGGGACTTGGGCCGGGAGATGCACAAGTCTTCCAGGGGTTCGCGAAGAAAGCCGAGCACTTCGTTTTTATACCGCTCCGGCACGATAAAATCCGGGTTTTCCTGGATGTAGTCAATGAGCCATTGCTGATACCGGCTCATTTTAAAAAAATAATTGGACTCCCGGATGGGCTCGGGGGGCTTTCCGTGATCCGGGCACTTGCCGTCTTCCAGTTCCCGCTCGGTGAAAAACCGCTCGCAGTCAAAGCAGTACAGGCCTTCATACTCGCTAAAATAGATATCCCCGCTGTCGTAGATTTTCTGCAGCACCTGCTGGACCACGGCGATGTGATCGGCATCCGTGGTTCGGATAAAGTAATCGGGATAAATGTTGAATTGCGGCCAGAGGTCGCTAAACAACGCCGAAATGCGGTCTGCATAGGCTTTGGGATTTTCGTTGCCGGCCTCGGCGGCCTTGACGATTTTATCGCCGTGCTCATCTGTGCCGGTGAGAAAAAAGGTTTGTTTGCCCTGCATCCGGTGAAAGCGCCGGGCCACATCAGCGGCAATTGTGGTATAGGTATGCCCCAGGTGGGGCCGGGCATTGACGTAATATATGGGCGTGGTGATGTAAAAATGCGAGGTCATGTTATTATTCCTGTGACGAATGCTTTGGGTTGTCTTTGTTCGAATTCGGGTTTTGCGCTTTCTGGCTGCCGGAATACATGTTGTTTTCAAAGCTCAGGCAGCACATGAGCCGGCCGCAGACACCGGATATTTTCGTGGGGTTCAAAGACAACCCCTGTTTTTTGGCCATTTTGATGGTAACCGGGTCAAAGCGGGTCATAAACGCCGAGCAGCACAGGATCCGTCCGCATCTGCCAACACCGCCGCACATTTTGGCCTGGTTTCGGATGCCCACCTGGCGCATTTCAATTTTGGTGCGGAATTCCTTGACCAGCATTTTCACCAGTTTCCGGAAATCCACCCGACCGTCTGCAGTGAAAAAGAAAGTGAGTTTGGAGTTGTCGAAATTGCTTTCAACGGAAAACAGATGCATCTGCAGGTCCAGGCTGTCCACGCACTCCCGGCAGAAATCATAGGCCTGGTCCTCGATTTCCCGGTTTTTCTCCTGCTGGTCCCGGTCTTCCGAAGTGGCCGGCCGGTACACCTTTTTCAGGCTTTGTCTGACGGTTTCCGGATCCCGGTTTTCGGGTTCCGTGGCCACGGTGCCGAAACCCAGCCCGTGCTCGGTTTCCACGATGACCTCGTCGCCGGTGTTTAGCACATAGGCGCCGCAATTGAAATCATATATTTTCCCCGCCGGCTTAAAGCGGATGCCGACGATTTTAACGGGTTGCTTTTGTTTGGATTCGGTTTCTTCTGTATTCATAAGCGAAAGCTTCATCCTTTGCTCAATAAGTCTTGCCGCCCTGAACCGCCAGCGCCTCGACAAGTTCATCCATGACGAGCCGGGCATTGGCATTTGTGGTCAGCGCTTTTTCCGCTGCTGCAATGGCATCGGTTTTCTCAAGGATCTGATCCATGGTGGTTTGGGAACCGCTCCTGTAAACCTGATCGGAAATATCCCGGTTGTAAAGCAGTTCGGGTGCAGCTGAATACACCGCCAGATCCCTGTACCAGTTTTTCATGATTTCAAGATTGGCCTCAATCCGGTCCTTGTCTTTGGCCATGATTTCAGCCAGCACATGCCGAAGCCCTCTGGGCTGTGCAGGCAGTTTACTGAGCTGGCGGATGAAAAAATCTCGCCGTGCAGACCAGTCCTGAGCTGCCATTTCAATGGCCCGGCCAAGGCTTCCCCGGGCAAGGGCGGCAACGATCATGGCCTGCTGGGGATCTGTTTGGCATTGGTCTCGCAGATAACGCTCTATGTCTACCGGTGTAATCGGATGAAAACGGATGTGCTGGCACCTGGAGACAATGGTGGGCAGCAGATCGCCGGTATCTGCGGCAATCAGGACAAAAACCGTGTGTTCCGGGGGCTCTTCCAGGATTTTGAGCAAAGCGTTGGCTGCTTCTGCATTCATCCGGCCGGCCGGGTCAATAATCACAAACCGCCAGGAGCGTTCATCGGATTTCAGGGCCAGGTCAGAACACAGGGACCGGATCCGGTCAATGCGGATATTGGGGCCCGAGGGTGCCAGCACCCGGACTTCGGGATGCACGCCTGCGGCGATTTTTTTACAGGGCCGGCAGCTGCCGCAGGCCCGGGGCCAGCCACGGCTTTGTCCGTCTGCTGGAGATGCGGGGCGGCCTGTCAAATCCGGATTCTGGCAGTTGCTGATCATTGCCAGGGCCAGTGCGGCGGTTTTTTTGCCCACCCCGTCTTCTCCGGTAAAAAGCCAGGCATGGGGCATTTTACCGTTTTGCAGGGCATTGGCCAGCAGCTGCACCGGACGCTTCTGCCCGATGAGGTCTTTAAGTCCGATCACAACATTCGCCGTTTACGCCTTTTCATTCACGCGCTCCCGAAGTTCCTTGCCGCACTTGAAAAACGGGAGTTTTTTGGGACGAATCTGGACTTTTTCCCCGGTTTTGGGATTTCGGCCGGTATAGCTCTTGTAGTTTTTGACAAAAAAACTGCAAAGGCCCCGGATTTCGATGCGTTCTTCATTGACCAGGGCATCGGCCATGGAATCGAAAAAGATCTGCACGATTTTGGCAGCTTCGGATTTGGAAATATCGGCTTCTTTTTTAAGGGCGGATATCATTTCGAGTTTATTCATTTTTCCTCCTGTGTAAAAATCTCCGGTTGCAAGCTGTTTCCCCTAATTAAACATAAATTTTCAATAAGTCAAGGGGTTAAGCAGATGATCCAACCAGAGGACTTGATTTGCCGGATGGTTTCACCGATCAATCACCGAATTCACCAAGCCCGTATAGATTGATCATAAAAGCGATGTCATGGTCCTCGCCCTCTTTTTCATACCGAACCTGGAGGGTCCAGCACTGGG
>JAGTVF010000164.1 GCA_018224315.1 Desulfobacterales bacterium
ATATTTGGGCATGTTTTTTGTATGCAATATGGCCAACAAGACACAACCATTTATCTGTTATTTGAAAGGTTCGCATATGGAGGGTAAAATGAGCAGCAATACGAAAACAGCAGTGGTTTTTCCGGGGCAGGGCAGCCAGCGGCCGGGCATGGGCAGGGATTTTTATGACAACGTGTCTGCCAGCCGCCTGGCTTACGAGGAAGCATCTGACGTGCTGGGCTGGGACGTGGGCGCCATGTGCTTTGGGGAAAATGAAAAAATCAATCTCACCGAATACGCGCAGCCCTGTATCCTGGCAACCGAGATCGCGATGTTACGGGGCCTGCAGGAACTATACGGCTTTTGCCCGGATTATTTCGGCGGCCACAGCCTGGGGGAATACACGGCCCTGGTGGCCGCCAGCGCCATGCCCTTTGCAGACGCTTTAAAAACCGTGGAAACCCGCGGCCACCTGATGCAGGAGGCCACGCCTCCCGGCATCGGGGCCATGGCGGCAGTGATCGCCAAAAACATTGATATTGCAAAACTGCGCAGAATGCTCGAAGATCTGCCTGTGGACGTGGCCAATATCAACTCCACCGACCAGGTGGTGATCAGCGGTCATGCCGGCAGCATGGACAAGGCAAAAGAGCGTATCAGCGGGGCAATGGAAAATCCGGAGGATATGCGCTTTGTGCCTTTAAATGTCAGCGCGCCCTTCCACAGCCGCTTCATGAACGCCATGAAGGAGGCCTTCCGGGATGTGCTGGCCGCCATTTCCGTAAGGATCAATTTCAAAAACGCCGCCCGGGTGACGTCGAATTACACGGGCCTTTTCCATGCCGCCGCATCTGACCGGGTTATTGAGGCATTGGTGGCCCAGTTGAGCGGATCGGTGAAGTGGCGCGACAACATGCAGGCCCTGGCGGCCAAATCCCGGCAGATCTACGAGATCGGTCCGAACCGTCCCTTGAAGAGTTTTTTCCGGAGCCTGGATATCCAGTGCAAATCCATTACCAGTCTTTCGGCAGCAAAAAGGGAATTTAGTGCATGATGGCTTTTGACAGCAATTACTGGGCGGTCATTATCGGCGGCTCCAGCGGCTTTGGCCTGGCTGCGGCCAAAAAGCTGGCCGCCCATAAAATGAATATCTGTATTGTGCACCGGGACCGGCGCAGCGCAATGAAGAAGATCGAGCCGGAATTTGACAAATTGCGCCAGACCGGTGTGAAGCTGCTGACTTTCAATCTTGACGGGCTCTCTGATGAGGGACGGACCCAAGTTCTCGACGAACTTTCCGGTGTCCTGTCCGATCAGGGACGCATCCGCCTTGTGCTCCACAGCGTGGCCTTTGGCAATCTCAAGCTGCTGGGTCCCTATCCGGGCTCGCCTGTGCCGGGCCAGACCCGGAACCTGCTGGCCGGGGAGGCGGGAGTGTCGGCCGAGCGCATGGACGAGATTGTGCAAAACGCGTTTGCACAAGGCTACAATGCCGTTTATCCCCTGGTGGATGACAAGGGCGATTACAGCAACCGTCAGTTTCTCGGGGCAGAGGATTTCAACCGCACCCTCCAGGCCATGGGATACAACATTGTGGAATGGGTCCAGGATATCCTGGCCAGAAATCTTTTTGCCAGTGACGCCCGGGTGCTGGGCCTGACCAGCGAGGGCAACACCGTGGCCTGGAAGGGGTATGCGGCCATTTCCGCGGCCAAGGCGGTGCTTGAATCCGTCAGCCGCGCCATGGCTGTGGAATTTGCGCCCAGCGGGATTCGTTCCAATATCATCCAGGCCGGCATCACCGATACCCCGGCGCTTCGCGCCATTCCCGGAAGCGACCGGATCCGCGCCCAGGCTGTTTTGCGCAATCCCTTCGGCCGCCTGACCACCCCGGAAGACGTGGCAGACGTGATTTATCTGTTGTGCACAGACGAGGCCGCATGGATCAATGGTGCCCTCATCTGCGCTGACGGCGGGGAGAGGATCGGATAGCCAATGCTTTACCTGCACGGCCTGGGTCATTTTTACCCGGACAATGTCATTGACAATCTGTTTTTACGGGAACTGGATATCGGCAGCGATGAGCAGTGGATTTTAGAACGCGTGGGCATTGCCGCCCGCCGCACCTCCCTGCCGCTGGAGTATATCCGGCAGACCAAAAACCGCGATCCCAGGGCGGCAACCGAGGCAAGCCTGTGTACACGGGCCGGGGCCGGGGCGGCTGCAGCCCAAATGGCCCTTGACCGGGCGGGAGTCGGCACCGAAGATATCAGAATGGTGATTTCCGGGACCTCCACGCCGCGATACACCATTCCCGCGGAAGCCTCTGTGATTGCCGCAGAGCTGGGTATTCAGGCCCCGTGCATGGACATGAACGCGGCCTGCTCAACTTTTCTGGTACAGCTGGCCTTTCTTGATGCCATGGCCCCGGAGAAGGCCCCGGGTTTTATCCTGGTGGTCAATCCGGAAAACTACACCCATGTGGTGGATTATTCCGACCGCCGGGTGGCGCCTTTGTTTGGCGACGGCACCAGCGCAGCCGTGGTTTCGGCCCGGCACCCGTCTTGTTTCCGCTTTGAATCTCTGCAATACGGATCTGATCCGGCCTCCTGGGACAGGGTGCAGATTCCCAACGGCGGCCATTTCCGGCAGGAAGGCAGCCAGGTGCAGCGCTTTGCCATTCGCAAAGCCACAGAAGGGGTGCGCCGGCTTCAGGACGAGTATTGGCAAAAACGGGACCAGTTCCGGTTTGTGGGCCATCAGGCCAATCTGATGATGCTTCAAACCGTCTGCCGCAGGTGCGGCATTGATGAAGCCCGGAACCTGCACAATGTGGTCGAATACGGAAATACCGGGTGCTCAAGCGCCCCGGGGGTGCTCAGCCAGAACTGGGAGAATCTGCAGCCGGGCGATCACATTGCTGTGGCCGTGGTGGGATCCGGTCTGACCTGGGGCCACGGTTTACTGAAGATTCACGATTCGGAATAACATATGCGATATCAGCAGTTTTTACAGCAGGAGCAATTTGATCTGGCCCAGCTCATTGCTTTTTCCTACGGCCGCCTGGTCAGCGACCCGCCGGCGGATTTTGACGCCCGGCTGCCGGCGCCGCCCTTTTTGATGATCGACCGGATCGTATCCCTTGAGGCCAGCGGCAACAAGGGCGTGATCACGGCTGAACAGGATATCCGTCTGGATGCCTGGTACTTTCAGTGCCATTTCCCGGATGATCCGGTACAGCCCGGATGTCTGGGCGTGGATGCGGTATGGCAGCTGCTTGGCTTCTACGGGGTGTGGCGCGGAGCATTGGGCGCGGGCCGGGCCCTGGGATGCGAGGAAGTGGTGTTCAACGGCCAGATCCGCCCATATAACGAGGTGGTGCGCTTTGAAATCGAGGTGCTCCGGTTCAGGGAGATGAAAAGCAATGGTTCGGCCATTGTGATGGCCAATGCCCAGATTCTGGCCGACAGCACCCCGGTGGCCACGGTGAAAAAGGCCCGGGCCGGGATTTTTAAAAATATCGCGGACAGCAATTATCCGAGAATAGAAGAATGAGTTTCTCCAGCTGAGGTATATATGACGGATACAGAAAAGATATGCGCAGATAAGCCTGTTGCCCTTGTTACCGGCGGGGCCGGGGGCATTGGTGCGGCCTGCTGCCGTGCGCTTTGCGACAAAGGCTTTTGCGTGGCCATCCATTTTCGGAAAAGCGCCGAACCCGCCCAAAAACTACTGGCAGAACTTCAGGCCGGGGGCGGCAGCGGTTTTC
>JAGTVF010000165.1 GCA_018224315.1 Desulfobacterales bacterium
AACCTTCAGATGCTCCAATCCCTGGAAAACGCCGAACAATGCAATTTCATCGGGCTGCTCGACATTCATTCCCTTATAGACAGCGGCCGTTACCGTTTAAAAGACATGCTGGAGCTGGCCGAAAACGAGCTGCAGCGGTTTGACGGCTCCATTGATGCCATTGTCGGGTACACGGATTTTCCGGTCAGCACCATGACGCCGATACTCTGCGAAAAGTTCGGGGTTCCCGGCCCGAGCCTGCAAAGCGTGCTGAAATGCGAACACAAGTACTGGAGCCGGCTGGAGCAGCAACAGGTGATCGCCGAACATGTTCCCCGGTTTGACACATTTGATCCGTTTGATGATCAGGCCCTGGCCAAAATCCCCCTGGATTTTCCCTTCTGGATCAAACCCGTCAAATCCACCGCCTCACAGCTGGGTTTCCGGATCAACAACAAAAAGGCATTTGACCAGGCCATCCGAATCATCCGCGAGAAGATCGGACTGTTCAAGCCCTTTGACTACCTGCTCAACATGGTGGAACTGCCTGAAAGCATCGCCCGGATCAACAGCTCATTTTGCATGGCCGAACAGATCATATCCGGCCGTCAGTGCACCCTTGAAGGCTACGTGCGCAACAACCAGGTGCACACCTACGGCGTTATTGATTCCATCCGGGAGCACAACCGGACCACTTTTTCCCGCTACCAGTATCCCTCCCGGCTGCCCGCTGATGTTCGAAGACAAATGTCTGAAATCAGCGAAAAAGTCATGCTGCATATCGGGTTTGACCATTCTGCATTCAATCTTGAGTTTTTCTGGGATGAAAAAAGGGACAAAATCTGGTTTCTGGAAATCAACACCCGCATCCCCCAGTCCCACAGCGATCTTTTCATAAAAGTCGACGGGGCTTCCAATCATCAGATCATGCTCGATATTGCCCTCAACCGCGATCCGTGCTTTCCCAAACGGCAGGGCCGGTTCCGCGTGGCCGGAAAGTTTTTTTTACGGCAATATCAGGACAAGCTCATCACCACCATTCCCACCGGGGAAGATATCCTGGAAATCAGCAAAAAAATCCCGGGCATGCTGGTCGACATCCAGGGAAAGGTCGGGATGAAGTTATCCGACATCCCGGAGCAGGACAGCTACAGTTATGCCACCGCCTTTGTTTACCTGGGCGCGGATTCCCAGAAAGAACTTCTGGAAAAATTCAGCCTTTGCAGGGAAATGCTCAGGTTCGAGTACCAGGACCTGACCATCCCCATGCTCTCCCCGGAGCCTCCCCGGCAAACCCTGCCGGAAGCCAGCCCCCGGGTGGCCATCCAGGTGCTGAGCTCGCCCATCGAGCTGCCGGTTAAAAAGCAGATGCCCATGAGCGGAGGGGTTCAGGACATCATCAAACCCTGACATTCCATAGATCTCCCATATTTCTTACGCCCAGGTACCCGGGGGGCCGAACATGGCCACCCGGGCGGGCTGGTGCTCCCGGACCAGGCCCCGGAACATCCCCCGGGTGGTAAAGGCAAGACAAACCTGCCCGGTCCTGTCCACGGCAATCATGCCGCCTTTGCCGCCCAGATCCCGGATGCTTTCCAGCACTTCTGCAACAGCGTCTGCCAGGGATAGCTGCTTAAATGCCATCAGGGCCGAAACCCGGTGTGCCGCCACCCGGCGCAGAAAAAGCTCGCCCTGCCCGGTACAGCTAACGGCACAGGTGCTGTTGTCCGCGTAAACGCCCGCCCCGATAATGGGCGAGTCCCCCACCCGGCCGTATTGCTTGTTTGTGATGCCGCCGGTGGATGTGGCCGCCGCCAGGTTGCCCTGCCCGTCGATACAGACCGCGCCCACGGTGCCGTATTTCTCCCCTTTTAACGCTTTGCCTGCAAGGTGCTCTTTTTTGCGTTCAACAGTATGAAAGTATTTGGGATCAACCTTTTCCAGCCCCTGTTTTTTGCAGAATGCCTCCGCCCCCGTGCCCATGAGCAGCACATGCGCGGATTTTTTCATCACTGCCCCGGCGGCCAGCACCGGATTTTTAATGCACGTGATCCCGGCCACAGCACCGGCCCCGAGATTTTCCCCGTTCATCACGGATGCATCCATTTCGATTCTGCCTGCACGGGTAAACACAGACCCGCGGCCGGCATTGAACAAGGGGCAGTCTTCCAAAACCCGGACTGCGGAAAGCACTGCATCCACAGCATGGCCACGGCTGTCGAGAACCCTTCGGCCGGCGGCAAGACTGGTGCCAAGGGCTTCCAGATGCGCTTTTTGGGATTCAGGGGTGTAATGGTCTTTGGTGATGCCTTCACAACCGCCATGGATGAGCAGGGTGTATGGCCGGGTCATGGACGGGCTCCTGTTTTCAAGGTTTTTGGACCCTGTTGCCGATACTAGACATGGTCCCTGGGAATTTCATATTGCCAGTTGCGTGAAAAAACACGCTGATCTCCCTGAAAGCCGTCGAGTTCCGCATACAGGAGAAAATGGCTTACAGAGGAGGTGAGCACGGTGCGGGTAACTGTTTTGACAGACCAGGATCCCCGCTGAAAACTCCGCTGCCAAAGGGTTTCACCCCGCACAGAGTCAAAATCATCATCCTGAAAGCGATACCACTCCATGGTCTTGCTGCCCACGGTCCAGTCAATGGCATCAAACCGGAACACCCCCTCGTCCTTGATGACTTCCAGGGTGGACAGGTTCTCCCCGAGATCACGAGTAACCCGCCATTTCAGATTTTTGGGCTGCAGGTAAGTCACTGCCGGAGACGCCGCCCCCTCTGGCTGGCCAAAGGCGCGCAGGTGATCATCACTGCTGCGGGGCTGACGTTTGGGAAGATCCATGCAACTGGCACCGGTGACCAGGGTCAGCCGCACCGGCTCTGGCGAAGGCCAGGCCAGGGGCCAGTAGGACGTGGAAATGGAAAGCCGCAGGCGGTTGCCGGCGGGAAATTGCTGGGCAATATGGTTGAGCCGGAATTCCACCCTGTATGTCCGGCCCGGCTCCAAATACTCGGGATTGTGGTGGCCGTTTCGATGGCAGAGATTGAGCACCCCGTAGGTAATGCGGGTTGCCTTGTCATCCGGGGCCACATCAGAAAGGCGGGCAGCAATCATGGCCACGGGACGGTTCGAGGACAGCTCCAGGCAAAGGCCCGGTGCGCCCAGTATTTCCAGGGACTGTTCAAGGGGCGGGGTTTCAAAGACCAGACACCCCCCGTCTTCTTCGCGCTGGTCGTGGGGAAGGTCCGGCGGTGCGGCATAAGAGCACCATTTGCCGGCATAGAGCCCCACACTCAGGGGGGACTGAATGCTTAAATGCCCGGCTGTATCCGGTGCGTCGGCCAGAAGCAGACGGCCCGGATCCAGATAATACCGATCTGCACAGATGTGCTGTGAAGGCCAGTGTTCTTCGGCCACCCAGCGGCCGGGCCGCTGCTTGTACCGGGTAGACGGCGCCACGCTGTCCTGCATCCAGACCCGGAGCATGGGTTCTTCCATAATCCCGGTATTTTCGCCTTTAAGCCAGGTATCCCACCACAGCAGGGCTTCCTGGAGAAATCCAATGGCCGGCCCGGGCACTCCGAAATGGGGATATTTATGACTCCATGGCCCGACCAGGCCCTTTCGGGGGACTTTTAGTCCGGCCAGGAGCCGAAACACCGCATTGCTGTATCC
>JAGTVF010000166.1 GCA_018224315.1 Desulfobacterales bacterium
GAAAACATTGTCTTTTCTGTCTCCTACACCACCCGCCCGCCCAGGGCCGGGGAAACAGATGGAAAGGACTATCATTTCATCTCCGCAGGCCGATTCGAGCAGATGATCCGGGAAGGCCGGTGGGCGGAATGGGCCAGGGTTCATGACAATTATTACGGCACCAGCGCAGATGATCTGGCCCGGGACCTGGCGGCCGGCTATGACGTCTTGTTAGACATTGACGTCATCGGCGCGCGCCAGATTGTTGAGCGGTTTGCCGAATGTGTGACCATTTTTATCATGCCCCCGTCTTTGCAGGATTTGCGAAAGCGCCTGGAAAAAAGGGGCAGCGATGATGAGCAGACCATTGAAAAACGTTTGCGTGCAGCCGCAGAAGAAATGGCATCTTGCCATGAATACAACTACATTATAGTCAATGACCGCATCGAACGAGCCGCACAGGAACTGCTGGCCGTCATCGAAAACAACCGCCAGCCCGTGGGCTGCAGCAGCACCGCTGATAACGGATCCGGATCGTGAAACCCGATCATATGACAAAAGACGAAATCATCTATGGCATCCACCCGGTCACAGAGGCCTTAAAAGCCGGCCGGAGAAAGATTTCACGGGTCTACATCAGCCGGGAAAATCCCGGCAAGCGCGTCAACAAGCTTGCGGAAAAAATCCGGAAAAGCGACATTTACGTTGAAGCGGTCAGCCGGGAGCAGCTGGGCAAACTCAGCCAAAGCGATTATCACCAGGATATTGCCGTCCGGGTCAGCCCGTTTCCCACAACGGCCGGATCGCGGCTCCTGGAACCAGATTCCGGAATCGGGCCGGATGCGTTTTTCCTGATACTCGACAGCGTGGTGGACCCCCAGAACTTCGGAGCCCTGGTCCGCACGGCCGTGTGCATGGGCGCAGATGCGGTCATCATTGCCCGGGACCGCTCTGCCGGTCCCGGCCCTGCTGCATCCCGGGCTTCTGCCGGCGCCATGGAACATGCCCGCATCTGCGTGGTCACCAACCTGACCAATTACATGAAAGACTTGAAAAAAAACGGATTCTGGATTATCGGTCTGGATCATATGGCAAAACAATCCATTGCCGAAACCGATATGACCGGAAGATGCGCACTTGTCATCGGCGGGGAAGACACGGGTATCCGCCCCCTGGTCAAGCGCCGGTGCGACTTTCTCTGTGCCATTGCCCAGTCCGGACCGGTCAACTCACTCAATGCGTCGGTGGCCGGCGGCATGGCTGTCTACGAGGCAATGCGCCAGCGGCGTAAGGCCGCCTTGAACAAAAAATAATGCAAAAACCCGTTGATTTCTTTTTTACAGGAAAGGACCCGTATCCCATGAGTACAGCAGAGTCCATCACCATTGATAAAAGCGGAAAGCTTTCCGTTCCCGGCCATGTCATCATCCCCTTTATCGAAGGCGACGGAATCGGACCCGACATCTGGCGCGCCACTCAACCCGTCCTTGATGCAGCGGTTGAATACGCATACAAGGGGGATCGCAAAATCGAGTGGAAGGAAATCGAAGCTGGTGAAAAAGGATATGAGAAAACCGGCCAATGGCTCCCGGAAGAATCCCTGGAAGCCATCCGGCAGCACGTGGTGGCCATTAAAGGCCCTTTGACCACACCGGTGGGAAAAGGCATCCGCAGTTTAAATGTGACCATCCGCCAGGTGCTGGACCTTTATGCCTGTTTGCGGCCGGTAAAGTATGTGCCCGGGGTGCCCAGTCCCATGAAACATCCGGAAAACATCAATATGGTGGTATTCCGGGAAAACACCGAGGACCTGTATGCCGGCGTGGAATTTCAGGCCGAAAGTCCGGAGGCGGAAAAGCTCATCTCTTTTTTAAAAAACGAGATGAATGCAACCATTGCAACAGGCTCCGGCATCGGGATAAAGCCCATGAGCGCCAAAAACACCAAACGCCTGGTGGCCAGCGCCATTGTCTATGCAAGAGACAATGGATATCCGAGCGTGACCCTCATGCACAAAGGCAATATCATGAAGTACACAGAAGGCGCCTTTGCCACCTGGGGCTATGAAGCCGCCCGGGAACAATTCGGGGATATCACCGTCACCGAAGATGAGGTGTACGAAAAACACAACGGCACGCCGCCGGAAGGCAAAATCGTGATCAAAGACCGGATCGCGGACATGTTGTTTCAGCAGGTGCTTTTGCGGCCCGAGGAATTCGGGGTCATTGCCACACCCAACCTAAATGGCGACTATATCTCCGATGCCCTGGCCGCCCAGGTGGGAGGGCTGGGCATGGCACCCGGGGCCAATATCGGGGACCAGTGCGCGGTATTTGAGGCCACTCACGGCACTGCCCCCAAATATGCCGGCCGCAACAAGGTCAACCCCAGTTCCCTGATTTTATCCGGAGCCATGATGCTCGATCACATGGGATGGACAGAAGCAGCCGAACGCATCCGCAGCTGTCTGGCCGAAACCGTTAAAAACGGCAAGGTCACCTATGACCTGGCCCGCCAGATTAAAGGCAGTTGCAAGCTCTGCTGCTCGGAGTTTGGAGAGGCCATTGTGGAAAACATCTGCAGCTACCCGGAAAAATGCTGATCTTCGGGCCCGCATTGGCAGGGCCCTGATCCGGTCGGTTTTCCCGGAAATCTGCCACGGCTGCGGCCGCTTTATGCCGGAGCGCCACAAACATCCGGGAATCCGGCCAGACCCCACGGAACATGCGGACAAGCGCGACTTTGTCCGATGGGTGCTGGAACCGGTCCTGTGCCCGGGATGCCTGGCTGATATCTCCATTGTGGACGCTCCCATATGCCCCTGCTGCGGCCGGCCGCAAAAAAGCCGGCAGGGTCAGGATCACATGTGCGGCCGGTGCATCACGGAAAAACGCGGTTTTCTAA
>JAGTVF010000167.1 GCA_018224315.1 Desulfobacterales bacterium
CTCATGGGAATAGACCAGGGTGTAGCGGATCTTGTTTTTGGTCAGGGCGTCATGGAGTTTGGCAATCCGGTCCTTTCCCGGATCCATGTCGTAGCTGATCTTGTATTTGCGCTGGGCCGCCTGGTCCTGGAGCTTTAGAAAGCTGAATTGTTTCATGAGTTTTTTGATTTTCTCCGGTTCCCATCGCTGGGCGATATGCGTATCCCATCCCTGATCATACTGCAGATCCCGGCCATAGTAGATTTCCGTGCCCACATCCGAGATCACCACATCCGGCCGGGGCAGGCCGTGTTTTTCCAGGACCTCCATGGCCGAGTCCGCCCGCCGGCCCGTGGCCACGCCAAAGCCCACTTTTGCCCGGTTTTCGGTCAGCCACTGGATCAGTTCGGTGAGATCTTTGTTGTCTTCTCCGATCAGGGTGTTGTCAATGTCGGTGATCAGGAAAAAATTGACTTTGGACAATCGTGTGCCGATGGATCTTTCCTTTGCAGAGGCCTTTTTTTGCCGGCTGTCGCCGAATCTTTCATCCAGGAGCTGGAACACGGCCTCTGTAAAGGACTGGGCATGGCTGTCCCAGGTGTAGTACCGGCGCACGTTCATGATGCCGTTTTTGGAGTATTGCTGCCAGAGGTCTTCATCGGTGAGCATTTTCCGGATGGCATCGGCGATTTCAGCCGGATCATCAGGGTGGATGAGAATGCCGTTTTCGCAGTTGCCGATGATGTCTTTGGGGCCGCCGTCGTTTGTGGCCACCAGGGGCAGGCCCGTGGCTGCGGCTTCCAGCAGGGTCAGGCCGAAGGGCTCGGTTAAGGCCGGGTTGACAAATACGCCGCGTTTTTCAGCAGCAATCCGGTAGAGCTCAGGGACTTCGTATTCCACGTCATGCTTTTTGGGGATGGCCATTTTGCCGTAAAGATCATAGCGGTCCATCATCAGCAGCATGCGGGTGAGCACATCCTTTTCGTTTTCCTCCATCTCGTTGATGTCCTTGCGGATGCCGGCAAACACGGCCAGGTTGGCCAGGGCCTGCAGTTCGCGGTCTTCACCGAATGCCTGGACCAGCCCGGAGATGTTTTTGCGCTTGTCCGGTCTGGAAAGCGCAAGGACCAGGGGTTTGTCCGGGTACATCAGAAACCGTTCCAGCTGCTTTAACAGGTTGGCCTGGGCGTATTTGGAAAATTCGGATTTTTCCACTTCCGGCAGCCGGTCATGGTAATAGGGATGGAACCGGTCCACGTCAATGCCCGGGGGAATGACCGTGTATTCCGGGGTTTTGGCGTTTTTGTAAAGTCCGTACTGATCCTCGATTTCCTGGTTGGTGCTGGTAACGATCAGGTCGGCTTTTTTCAGGATTTGTTCTTCTGTTTTGATGCGGGTGGCAATATTGTATTTTTTATTGATCTCCGATTCCCGCATGCCGTCACTGAGCAATTTCTGTTTTTTGGGAATGCCCAGGGAATGGCCGGTAAACACAAAGGGCAGGCCGTAGAGTTCTGAAAGCTTCATGGCCACATATCCCGCATCCGGGTAATGGCCGTGAAACAAATCCGGGATATCTTTTTGTTTTTTGATGAACTTGATGACCTTGTCCACATATTCATCCAGGTGCGGCCAGAGCAGCTCCTTTCGCATGTAGCGTTTGCCCCGGCACTGGACGCGCACAATCCGGCAATTGTCACTAAGCTCTTCAATGCGCTGTGCATAATCATCCGAGACCCTCGGATCGTCGATTAACCGGGTAAACAGGTCCACCTGGCGCACATCCGGGCGGCGGCTTAAGTGTTTGGCCAGTTCCACCACATAAAGCACCTGACCGCCGGTGTCTGCATCCCTTCCCAGCTCCGGCTGCTGAAAGCGCACCAAGCCGTGGATGCTAAACATCTGGATATAAATCTGTTTATCCGGTTCCGTCATTGGATCCTCCTGTGGTGCGGTGAAGCAATGGCAAATAAAAGTCCTGGTCTTCCGGGATGGCGCCCTGGATTTGACAAATGCGGGCGGCAAATGCGGCCGCTTCTTCAAGGATGCGGCCGGGATCCCAGTTCTGCAGGTATCCCAGGGCCACCACAGCTGCGTAAGCGTCGCCTGCGCCCACGGTGTCAGCCACCGGCCCCTGATCCGGAACCCCGGCTTTATAACAGTGATCCGGAGTATATAACCGGCTGCCGCGCTCGGCCATGGTCAGTGAAACCATCTCAATGCCCCGGGTCTCCATGAGCCAGGCAATAAAGTCGTCATCTGATCCGGCATTCCGGCCGGTCATTTCCCGGATCTGGGTCAGTTCCGCGTCATTGAGTTTCAAAACATCAGCCCGGGCAATGGAGGCGAGCACGGTTTCTGTGCTGTAACAGTCCGGCCGCAGGTTGATATCGCAGAAACATTTGGTTGCGCTGCTGCGCTGATCCAGAAATCTTTGCAGGCGTGCGGCCATTGCCGGGGTACGCTGAATCAGGGTGCCGAAATAAACCAGATCGGGGCTGCAGGTGTTTAGCAGATCCGGCGATTCGGGCAGCTCGATGTGATCATAGGCGGTATCTGCGATGATCTCAAAACTGTGGGCGCTGTCGGGTTCGGGATGCACCCGGACCCGCCCTGTGGGGTGTCGGGAATCTGTCTGGATGCGGCTTGCATCAAATCCGTTTTTTTCAAGAAAACCGGATATCTCTTTTCCGGTTTCATCTTCTCCGATTCGCGAGATAAAGCAGACCGGCAGACCGAACTGCTTTAAATGATAAGAAAAATTAAATGGCGCCCCGCCGATACGCCGGTATCCGGGAAAAATATCCACGAGGATTTCGCCGATGACAAGAATCACAATTGTCCTCAGATGCTTGTTTTATAGTTGATTAAACTTTTTGCGGTGCCATCTGATATCAACCTTTTTACGGGTGCATCAACTTCCTGACACGTAAAATAAAAAGGTTTTGCGAAATTGTCAAATACTTGCGGTTTGAATGTCTTTGTCCGTGTTTGTCTCTTTTCCTGTCCACATCAAAGCCGTCATTGGCCGGTTTGCCCGGCCGTTCAGGCGCTGATTTCAGGTTGACAATCCCGGTGCATGTTGTCATATTAACATATATTCATATAATGAATTGATAAAAAGGGCGCTGCAGATATGCCGCCCGGAAAGAAGGGGAGAAATGACAGAGCCGGTAAGCGAAAACATTGCGGAAGTATGCAGTGCCAGGGTGATTCACCATGACATCGTGGCCTGGGTGGCGGCCGCCATGCCCGAAGATCGGGATCTGGAAGAACTGGCCGGATTTTTTAAAATCTTTGGGGACAAAACCCGTATCCGGATTCTTCGGGCATTGTCAGCTGAAGAAATGTGTGTCTGCGATCTGTCCTGCCTTCTGGGCATGAAACAGTCCGCGGTTTCCCAGCAGCTCAGGATTTTGAAACAATCCCGGCTGGTCCGATACCGGCGGGATGGCAAGGTGATTTATTATTCCCTGGATGACGCTCATATCCGCCGGGTTCTGGAACTGGGCATGGAGCACGTCATGGAAACCAGATCATCGGGATGAAAAAAGGAAATGGTCATGTCTGAACCTGTGGAAAATGTATACGAAAGTGGCGCACGGTCAGGTCAGCCGGGATGCTGTCCTTCCTGTGGATGCGGCGGTCCCGCGCCGGCCGAAGGCGGGTCTGAAGATTTTAATACAAGCACTGAGCTTAGCAAGCTTGGCGCGGCCGCGCTGTTGTTTGCCGGGGTGCTGGTGCTGGAATACGGAGCCGTGATCCGGCTGCCGGCGTTTGTCTTTTATCTTTTTATTGCAGCCGCATATCTGACAGCAGGCGCCCGGGTGCTGGCAGCCGCCTGGCAGACCCTGGTCAGAGGCGGTTTTTTTGACGAAAATGTGCTCATGGCCATTGCCACCCTGGGGGCCATGGCCATCGGGGCGTTTTCCGAGGCTGTGGGCGTGATGATTTTTTACCGGGCCGGGGAATTTCTCCAGGGTCTGGCCGTATCGCGCTCCAGGCGCTCCATTGGCGCCCTGCTGGCCCAGCGGCCGGATACGGCCAGCCTCATCACCGAAAACGGAATCATTTCTGTTGCACCGGAAACAGTGGCTGTGGGCAGCCGGGTACTGGTCAAGCCCGGGGAAAAACTCCCCCTGGACGGCCGGATCACTGAAGGCGTCTCCCTGCTTGATACTTCCGCCCTCACAGGGGAACCGGTGCCCAGGGAGGTGACCCCGGGCGATGATGTGCAGGCAGGAGTGGTGAATTTATCCGGCACCCTTTCTATCGAAGTCACCCGCCCCTATGATCAGTCCTCCATTGCCCGCATGGTGGAGCTGGTGGAAAACGCTTCGGCCCGCAAGTCCCCCACAGAACAGTTTATCACCGTTTTTGCCCGTTACTACACCCCTGCGGTGGTGGCTGCAGCTGCGGCCGTGGCCTTTGTGCCGCCTTTGCTGATCCAGGGCGCGGAATTTGACCAGTGGATTTACCGGGCCCTGGTGCTTTTGGTGATCTCCTGTCCCTGTGCGCTGGTGATCAGCATTCCCCTGGGGTATTTCGGCGGCATCGGCCGGGCCTCCCGGCGCGGAATCCTGGTCAAGGGCTCCAATTATCTGGATGTGCTGGCAAAGCTGCATACCGTTGTGTTTGATAAAACCGGGACTTTGACCGAAGGGGTGTTTGAGGTCATGGATGTGGCCGCAGATAACGGTTACAGCCCGGCCCAGGTGTTGTCCTTTGCCGCCCGGGCTGAGCAGTTTTCCAACCATCCC
Organism: Desulfobacterales bacterium; assembly: GCA_018224315.1. GTDB lineage: Bacteria > Desulfobacterota > Desulfobacteria > Desulfobacterales > Desulfosalsimonadaceae > Desulfosalsimonas. The sequence continues at coordinate 4,740 of JAGTVF010000167.1, forward strand.
ATTGCCCGGGCCATTGTCGCGGCATATGATAAAAAGGGCTCTCCTGTGGGGCCCGAAGGTGTTTTTGGCCATGCAGAAACCTCGGGCTCCGGGGGTTTCGTGCGCATTGATGACAAAGCCGTTTTGGTCGGATCGGCCCGGTATTTAACGGAGCAGGGGATTGTTCCTTCCAGCTCGAATCAGCGCCAGAGCGGTACTGTGGCCCATGTGGCTGTAGACGGCATTTATGCCGGCCATATCGAGATCAGCGACCGCATCCGGGAAGAATCGCAAAAAGCGGTTTTTCAACTGCGCCAAAACGGTGTACGCCGGATTGTGATGCTTACCGGTGACAATGCTGAAACAGCCCGAACAGTGGCCGAAACCCTCGGCCTTGACGATTACTTTGCCGATCTTTTGCCAGAGGACAAGGTCGCGGCATTTGAAAAAATCCAGGCCCAGGCCGGAAAAGGGCAGAAGGTGGCGTTTGTGGGCGACGGGATCAATGACGCCCCGGTGATCGCCAGGGCCGACGTGGGTGCGGCCATGGGGGCGGCAGGGTCGGATGCCGCCATTGAAACCGCAGACGTGGTGCTCATGACAGGCTCGCCGGAGAAAATGGCAGACGCCGTGACCATAGGCAAACAGACCCGGAAAATTGTGTGGCAGAATATTGTGCTGGCCCTGTCGATCAAGGCGGTGTTTATCGGCCTTGGCCTTGCCGGCCTGGCCACCATGTGGGCGGCTGTGTTTGCCGATGTGGGAACCGCGCTGCTGGCGGTGATCAACTCCACCCGGCCAATTTCAATTGACGCTGCGGCCGCATATATGAAAAAATAAAAGATTGTCTTTCAATTTTGGATTGTGGTTTTCTGAAGTCTTTTGCCGGAGATTTTTGGATGCGCTGTGATATTGGTTTTGACGAGGCCCTGGGCCTGAGTCTGGAAAACATCTTTTTCATGGAATCCGAGGTTGTCTCCGTTGACCGGGCCGTGGGCCGGGTGGCGGCGGCTCCGGTGCATGCGCAGGTTGATTCGCCTTCGGTCAATGCATCGCTGAAAGACGGATATGCCGTGGTTTCCGCGGACGTGGAAACAGCCTGCCCGGACTCGCCGGTGCGCCTGGAACTTTCCGGGGTCATGGCCGCAGGCGATCAGCCCGGACATGCCGTGTTTCCGGGAAAGGCAATGCGCATTTTAAGCGGGGCGGCAATTCCGCCCGGTGCGGACGCGGTGGTGGCAGAAGAATTCACCGACAAGGGCCGGTCCGTGGTGGCGGTATCTGCCCCGGCTGAACCGGGCCGCAACATCCTGGAAAAAGGCACGGACGTGCACTGCGGGGAACGCATTTGTCATGCCGGCGATCTGCTTGCCCCCCAGGTGATCGGGCTGATGGTGGCGGCCGGCATTTTTAAGGTGCCGGTCTATCGGCGGCCGGAAATCGGGCTGCTGGCCACGGGCAGCGAAATTCTGCTTCCGGGAAAGCCCTTTGAGGCCGGAAAACTGTATGCCAGCAACGTGGCCCTGCAGCAGGCGTGGCTGGCTGACGGCGGGTTTGATGTGAAAATGCGGGTCTCCGGCGACAGCCGGCAGCAGATGGCCGAGCAGATCCTGGAGCTGGCCGAGCACACAGACGTGCTGATCACCTCGGGCGGTGCCTGGAAAGGAGACCGGGATCTGGTGGTTCGCGTACTGGAGGATCTGGGCTGCAAAATGATTTTTCACCGGGTGCGCATGGGCCCGGGCAAGGCCGTGGGCATGGGCCTTTTCGGACAAAAACCCGTGTTTTGTCTGCCCGGGGGACCGGCATCGAATGAAACCGCTTTTTTGTTTATGGTCTACCCGGCCATCCGGAAAATGGCAGGCCTGGGGTTCAGCCCGTATCTGCACCTCCATGGCCGGCTGCAAAGCACGGTGCGCGGCCAGGCGGATTGGACCCAGTTTGTGCAGTGCGACATCAGCAGAAACGGTGCTGAGATTGTTTTGCACCCCAAAAAGTTAAAAAGCCGAATGGCGGCCATGGCCAAAACCCCGGCCGTGATTGTGATCCCCGAGGGAGTGGAACAAATCGATCAGGGCAGCAGACTGTCTTTTACCTGCTTTGATCCGAGCCTGTTCATGCATTGCCCGCAGGACGGGTTACAATCCGACAAGGAAACGTCCGATCATGTCTGAGCAAAAAAAGAAGCAGCTTCAAAACCAGCTTGCAGAAGTGGAAAAACAGCTTGCGGATCTCAATGAAAGAATCCCGCCCCATTCCGTTAAACCGGTGTTTATCCGGCAGCTCGATGAACTGGAGCAACAGCGCGATGAAATTCAAAAACAGCTCCGGCAGCTGGAAAACCTTGCGGACAGCGCTTTTACAGGCGAAAACCAATGAATCCGGGTTGAATTTCTCCGGCACCGGCGCTATTGTTAGGCAGGTTTGAATTGTCGCGCTAAATTCGCAAATATCGGGAGCAGGCGTGTTCCCGGACCCAATGCAACCGGAAAAACATTGATGCAGATACACCAGATCAGCATACTTGAAGATATATTTCAGACCCTGAAGGATTCGGAAAATCCGGAATCCGCCCTGGAACAGATTGTGTCCAAGGTGGCCCGGAGCCTAAACATTGATGTCTGTTCCGTCTATGTTTATGACCCCATGGAAAACCGTCTGGTTTTAAAGGCCACCCACGGGCTTTCGGCTTCATTTGTGGATTATATTGAAATGGACACCAGCGAGGGGCTGACCGGCATGGCAGTGGAGCAGATGCAGCCGGTGCTGGTGGTCAATCCGGCCACCCATCCCAGGTTCAAGTATTATGCAGGAAGCGGTGAAGAACGCTATGCCACTTTTCTGGGGCTGCCGTTGATCTATCACCAAAAGGTGCTCGGGGTCCTGGTGGTCCAGACATTGGCGGAAAATGGCATCCGGGAGCAAGATATTCCGCTTTTTTCCAATATTGCCAGTCAGATTTCGGCCACCGTGGCCTATACCGGGCTGCTCGAGGACATGTCTGCCCGCCGGCCGGCGCTTCACCGGCGCCTGCCGGTTATGAAAATTTCCCGGAGTCTGCCTGACCCTTCGGCACCGGACTATCTCCGGGGTGATCCGGTCTCCGAGCAGGTGGCAGAGGGCTATGCCCATTACCTGCCGGAAAACATCGATTTTGACCAGGTGCAGTGCAGCCGGACGGATTCTCCCGAATCTGAAATGCAAAGGCTGAATCATGCCTTTGCCCGGGCCGCAGCCCAGATCCGGCTGCTGGCCCGCACCGGCGCGGGTCTTTCCGAGCAGGAATCGGCCATTTTGGATGCCCATCTGATGTTTCTGCAGGATGCGGGGTTAAAACGCAAAATCAAGGCCCAGATTGATTCGGGCAGATGCGCCGAGTATGCCTTAAAACAGGTGATCCTGGAGTATGTGGAAAATTTCCGGAGCATGGAGGATGCCTATTTAAGCGAGCGCGCCGCAGACGTGCTCGATATCGGCAGGCGGGTGCTGGGCCACTTGGTGGGCGTCTCCGGCGATCCCCACGAGCCCATGACCCGCCCCACCATTGTGGTGGCCTCAGACATTTCCCCGGTGGATCTGCTGGCCATGCGGCAGCCCAACTTAAAAGCCATTGTCACCGCCCGGGGAGGCCGCACCTCGCATACGGTGATTCTGGCCCGATCCCTGGAAATCCCCATTGTCATCGGGGTTGAGGGTTTGTTTGAAAATGTCCGGGAAAAGGATTATCTCATCGTGGACGGCTCCTCTGGGTTTGTGTTTGTCAATCCCGATGAAAACATCCGCACTGAATATGAACGCCGTCAGGCGGAAAACCAGCAGATCCGTCTGCGTTTGTCCGCATTCCGGGATCTTCCCGCAGTCACCCTGGACAAGGTGTATGTGCGGCTCGGGGCCAATATCGGCCTGCTTTCCGACATCCCCCATGTCCGGGAATACGGCGCGGATCACATCGGCCTGTACCGCACCGAGTTTCCGTTTCTGCTCAGAAAAAGTTTTCCAACCGAAGAAGAACAGGTAAAGCTCTACACCCGCATGCTGCAGAAGGCAGAAGGCAGAACCGTTACCATCCGGACTTTTGACGTGGGGGGAGACAAGTTTTTGTCCTACCTGGATTATCCAAAGGAGGACAATCCCTTTCTGGGGTGGCGCTCCATCCGTATCAGCCTGGAGCTTGAAGAAGAATTCCGCAAACAGATCCGGGCCATTTTGCGCGCTTCCGCCCACGGCCCGGTGCATTTGCTGTTTCCCATGATTTCCGGGGTTGAAGAGATCCGACAGGTGACGGCCCTGGTGAATGCCGAAAAACAGGACCTGGATGAAAAGGGCATTGAATATGACCGTCAGATTGCCACGGGCATTATGATCGAGGTGCCCGGGGCTGCGGCCATTCTGGGCCGTTTGCTTAAATACGTGGATTTTGTGAGCATCGGCACCAATGACCTGATTCAGTACCTGCTGGCTGTGGATCGCAACAACAAAAAGGTGGGCAACCTCTACAATGCCCTTCATCCTTCGGTGATCGTCACCATTGCCGAAATTGTCCATGTCTGCAGGCAGCATCACAAGCCCGTGAGCATCTGCGGGGAATCGGCGTCCAAGCAGGCCTGCCTGCTTTTGTATGTGGGCATGGCCGCAGACCGCATCAGCATGACGCCTTCCTCGATTCCTGCGGCCAAGCAGTTTATCCGGGCCATCCGGTACGAGGACGCCCGCTATGCCCTGGATACGGTTTTGGAAATGGAGGACGTTAAAAGCATCAATGATTTTCTGGTTCATTATATTCAAAAGATCCTGCCGGCGCAGGCCGGGGCGGAAGCCTGAAAATTTCCCGGAGAAAAGGTTGTATGAACAACGCTCAAAGCGGTAAACCTTATGTGTTTTGTGATTTTGACGGCACCATCACCGCAGAGGAAAGCCTGCAGGCGGTGCTGGAGCATTTTCTGCCCCGGGAGTGGCACCGGATGAAATCCAAACTCGAATCCGGGGCTGTGACCCTGCGCGACGGGGTCCGGGAAATGCTGGAGTCCATTTCCTCTGACCAGTATCCGGACACCCTTGATTTTGTGCGCAAAATTCCGCTGCGGCCGGGGTTTGCCGAACTGCTGGCATTTCTCCGGGACCGGGCTGTTCCCTTTGTGGTGATTTCCGGGGGCGTTCGGGGCATGGTGGAAGCCGGGCTCGGGGATTTGACAGGCCAGGTGGATGAAATTTTTGCCGTTGACATTGATGACTCGGGCCCTTTTTTAAAGGTGCATTCCGGGTTTGAAGGCGGCGATGAACTGGTGGCCAAGGCAGCGGTGATGGACCGGTTTGACACGGATTTCCGGGTGGTGATCGGCGACGGCATGACCGATTACAACATGGCCCGGCACGGGGATCTGGTGTTTGCCCGGGACCGGCTGGCCGGGTATCTTTCAAAAAACCGCATTGACCACATCCAGTGGAATGATTTTTACGATATCCGCAAAACCCTGGAAAAACGGTTTGGCCAGGATGACAATTCAGGCTGAGGCCAGAAGTTGAAGGTGAAAAAGAAGGAAAACTGCCATGACTGTAAATGACAATGCCGGCAAGCGTGCCACAAGCGACATGCTCATCAACGTGCCCGGGCTGGTTTCAGCCTATTATACCCGGCACCCGGACCCGGAAGACCCCGCCCAGCAGGTGGCCTTCGGCACCTCGGGCCACCGGGGCTCATCGCTTCGCAACAGTTTCAACCAGGCCCATATCCTGGCGGTCAGCCGGGCCATCTGCGAGTACCGGAAAAGGGAAAACATTTCCGGTCCGCTGTTTATGGGCATGGATACCCATGCCTTGTCCGAGCCCGCGCTGATCACCGCCCTGGAAGTGTTTGCCGCAGCAGAAATTCCCGTGATGATCCAGAAAGATATGGGTTATACGCCCACGCCGGTGATCTCCCATGCCATTTTGACCTACAACCACGGGCGCCGCCAGGGCCTGGCAGACGGGGTGGTGATCACCCCCTCCCACAACCCGCCCGAGGACGGGGGGTTTAAGTACAACCCCCCCCATGGCGGACCTGCGGGAACCGATGTCACCAACCGGATTCAGGACCGGGCCAATGCGCTTCTGGCCGAAGGTGTTGAAAACATTGCCCGCATCCCCTTTGAAAGGGCGAAAAAGGCTGCCACCACCCAGGAATATGATTATATCGAGCCTTATGTGGAGGATCTGGCAAATGTTGTGGACATGGACACCATTTCCGGTGCGGGCCTTAAGATCGGGGTGGATCCCATGGGAGGTGCGGCGGTGTATTTCTGGGAACCCATTGCCCAGAAATACGGCCTGGATCTGGAAGTGGTCAACACCGGGGTTGATCCGGCCTTTGGGTTCATGCACCTGGACAAGGACGGAAAAATCCGCATGGATTGTTCATCTCCTTATGCCATGGCCGGTTTGATTGATTTAAAGGACCGCTTTGACATCGCCTTTGGCAATGATCCGGACGTGGACCGCCACGGCATTGTCACCAAAAGCGCAGGCCTGCTCAATCCCAACCATTACCTGACCGCGGCCATCTGGTATCTGTTTGCAAACCGTCCCCGATGGCCCCAGAACGCGGCCGTGGGCAAAACGTTGGTCTCCACGGCCATGATCGACCGGGTGGCCGGATTTCTCAAACGCCCCTTACAGGAGGTGCCGGTGGGGTTTAAATGGTTTGTGGAAGGACTTTTGAGCGGCCAATACGGGTTTGCCGGCGAGGAAAGCGCCGGGGCCTCCTTTTTGAGAAAAGACGGCACGGTTTGGTCCACGGACAAGGATGGTATTATCTTAAACCTGCTGGCCGCTGAGATCACCGCAGCCACCCAGACTGATCCCGCGGGCATTTACAGCCGGATCGAGGCGCAATTCGGCCAGTGCGTCTACGAGCGCATGGATGCCCCGGCAACAGCGGAGCAGAAACGGATTTTGAAAAACCTGTCCCCAAAAATGATCGCAGCAGAGCAGTTGGCAGGCGAGCCCATAGAGCAGGTGCTGACCCGGGCGCCGGCCAATGATGCCCCCATCGGCGGGCTCAAGGTGGTTGCCCCAAACGGCTGGTTTGCCGCCCGGCCCTCGGGCACCGAGGAAATTTACAAGATTTACGCCGAAAGTTTCAAGGGTGCGGATCACTTGCGGCAGATCCAGAAGCAGGCACAGGAGATTGTGAAAAAAGCGTTTGAAAATGGAAATTGATCCGGCACTCATTGAGCAGACCAGGGGCTTTTTGGACCCGGAAGA
>JAGTVF010000168.1 GCA_018224315.1 Desulfobacterales bacterium
GAGCAGAACCGAAATTGCATCGAATCATAAGAGCGGCTTTGCTGCCTGGCATTCAGGCGGATCCCGGCTCCAAAGCAGGGTTTTGATCTGCGGCAGATGCGCCTCGACCATGGATGCGGTCCGGGAACTGATTGACTCCTGCGGGCTTTCGCCATGGGATGGCCTGGTTGCGGTGCAGCAGCAAAAGGGTCGGGGACAGATGGCGCGCACATGGATTTCACCGCCCGGAAACCTCTATGTGTCCTGGTACTGGCCGGATCCGGAGTCCATTGATGGTGCGGGTCCGGGCTGGCGGGCCATGGCATCGCTGCTTGCCGGCCAGGTGGCAGCCGAAGCCCTGGAAAGCTTTGGCGCTGATGTCCGGATCAAATGGCCCAATGATTTGCTGGTAAACGATTGCAAGATCTGCGGCATACTGGTGGAGCACCGGGGCGGACGGTTGATCGTGGGCATAGGCATCAATCTTGTTTCCGCCCCGCCAAAGGACCGGTTAACCGATGCATTTGCAATTTCCGCTGTCAGCCTTGCGGAACTGGGCATTGAGGTCTCGCCCATGGAATTGATGCTGCACATGGCCGAAACCGGCAGAAATCGCATCCGGCAGCTGGTGCAAAACCTGGTGCCTGAGGAATTTGTCATGCAGCTGCAAAAGCGCCTGGCCTGGACGGGACGGCCGGTGACCATCCGCCGCAGCCAGGATGAGGCTGTGCTTGGCGAAATCCGGGGACTGGCCGCGGACGGGGGCCTGATTGTCCGCATCAACGGAAAAACCAGTGTGATTTATACCGGCAGCATTTTGCCCGAGGAAAATATCGATATGTAAACGTTTTTAAAGCAACACTTTCAAAGCAAATTATCATTGAATTTGCCGACAGCCAGGGAAAATCCCAACTACACCGAACCTTCGGCCGGCCATTGGTCAAGGGCCGCCGGATATCCCAAAGCCGCGATGCGGCAGAGGCTCTGGGCCATATCCAGCACCGCGGGCTGACGGCCCGCTGAGGCGTCCACGGAGAATGCTGCATGCGGTCGCGTGCCCAGAATTTGCCGGACAAGGCCCGATAGTACCGCCCCGGGCCCGACCTCCAAAAAGGTACGGATTCCGGCGGCATACATGTTTTCCACGGTATTGATGAAATCCACGGGCTTGAGCAGATGCCCGCCCAACTGCTGTCTGACCCCAGCCGGATCATCCGGGTAGGGCAGGGCCGTGGTATTGGCGTATACCGGGATCTCCGGGTTGTGAAATCTGGTGTTCGCCACCATCTCCTGAAACGGGGCGGCTGCATCCATGACCAGCCGGGAGTGAAAGGCCGCGGACACAGGCAGGGGCTTTGCCATGATCCGGTTTTTCTTGCAGATTTCCTGCATTTGTGCAATGGCTTGGCGTGGACCGGACAATACCTGCTGTTTGGGGCTGTTGCGGTTGGCGATCACCACGTCTGCCCGGTGTGTGCGGATCAGTTCCTGAATTTGTTCCGCACCTGCCCGGACAGCCATCATTTGTCCGCTTTCCCCTGAATTTTTGCCTGCAAGGGCCATAAACCGGCCACGGGCGGCCGCCAGGGTCAAAAAATCGTTTTCATCAAGGCTTTTTGCCGCACACAGAGCCGTTAATTCCCCGAAACTGTGCCCGGCGGCCGCCGCGGGCAGCACCCCGTGGCGGGCCAGGACCGAAAAATAAATCCGGCTGACCAGGCCGATGGCCGGCTGGGCCACATCGGTGCTGCGAAGGGCTTCCTGCCGGCTGTGCCATTCATCTTTGTCATCTGTTTCCGGGGGATACAGATACGCGCGCAGGGGTGGATTTCTGTCAAATGCGGTTTCCGCAATTTCCATGATCGGCCCGGCTTCATCGAAATGAGAAAACAGGGAACGGCCCATGTTGACATACTGGCTTCCCTGGCCGGGAAACAGAAATGCCAGCTTGTCTTCAGGCGGACTGTTTCCGTAAAAAAATTCCGGCAAAACCGGATTTTCTTCTGTTTCCGGCGCATTGAGCCAGGTTGCGGCGGTTTGCAGTTTTTCCCGGGTCTGGCCGGGGACTATGTCTGCAATCAGCAGGCGCAGGGGGGCTTTTTCGGAAAAAGTCCTGCGGGATGTTTCCCCCAGCTGTTTTATGGCTGTGGTGCCGGATGCCTGTTTTGCGGCATCTTTGACCTGTTTTTGGAGATCCTTTCGGGTTTCCGCGCACAGGGCGATGATTTCAATGCGATCATATAAAGGTTGCACAAACAATTTCCTTTATACTTTTTTGATGAGCCTGTAAAAAGTCCTTTTTACAGGCAATGTAAAGTGATTAAGTATTAAGTAAAATCAAGATGTTGTTTTTTATTGTTTGGCGATTATAGTAGTTTCAGGACCTCGCAATTCCATTATTTTTTGCGGATATAATAAAATTTTTTTCGGTCCGGCGACAGTTTCGGACAATGCCCGGACTCGGGATATTTCATATCACAAACCATTGCCCGGCTCAATACAGGGCCGCAGGCAAACTTTGCCCAGCTTTATCCGGGGCGGGGAACAAGCGGGGGAAACCATGCATATCGGGAAATACAAGGTCACCGGACTGCTGGGCACCGGCGGTATGGGTCGGGTGTATAAGGCCCGATTGCCGGAAATCCATAAAACTGTTGCCTTAAAACGGCTTTGTCCCCGGCCTCACATGGTGCAGCTGCTGGGAAACAAGTCCATTGAAAAGATGTTTATGGACGAGGCCCGGATTCTGGCAGGATTGCGGCATCCCCACATTGCCGCAATCCTGGATTTTGACCGCGACAGGGAGGGCCGGCCCTTTTTTACCATGGAATACCACTGCGTCAATCTCGGGGACATGACCGGCGAGCATTATGAGATGGAGGCCCCCGCCCGCAGCCTGCCGCCGGACCGGGCAGCCCGTTACCTGCGCCAGGTGCTTTCCGGGCTGGGCCGGCTCCATGACGCGGGCATCATTCACCGGGATATCAAACCCTATAACATGCTCATCTCGGAATCCGACCAGGTGCGGATCATTGATTTCGGCCTGTCTTTGCTCCGGGGCGAAACCCGCGGCGTGCCCGAGCAGTTTAAAATCGGCACCCCGTTTTACGCAGCCCCGGAACAGGAAGCCGATCCCGACGGCGTGGATGAGCGGGCCGATATCTACGGGGCAGGGGTCCTGGCCTGGCGGATCCTGACGGGTTATCTGCCCCCGGATCACGGCGAAAAACCCCGGCCCGGTGAAATCAATCCCTTACTGGGCCGGTGCTGGGATGATTTTCTGTTTTGGGCCACCCACCCGGAACCAGACAAGCGTTTTCCGGACTGCCGGGAGATGACAGCCGCCCTGGACCGGGCTTTTGAATCCTGGCGGCAGACCCTGGAAAAGACCTGCCGGATGCAGGAAGTCCCGGCTGTGGAACAGGCTTCTGGTGCAGATTACAGCCAGCCGGTGCGCACCACCCCTGTGAAGGTTTCTTTGATGGCGGCAAAAAAGCGTTTCGGCCTGGATTCGCTCTGGCGGCCCCCAGGCCGGCGCACCCCGGAATTTGAAGTGCGCGATGAGCACACTGTCCGGGATATCACCCACGGCCGGCTTTGGCAGAAGGCCGGTTCCCGATGGCCCATGGAATGGTTTCGGGCACGGCAATATATCGACTCGCTAAACGCCCGGGCCTTTGGCGGAGTTGAAAACTGGCGCCTTCCAACAGTGGATGAACTGGTCTTGCTGCTTTTTCCGGTATCTGTTCTTGGCGACTACTGCACTTCCCCCGTTTTTTCCGGAGATATCCACCGGCTCTGGAGTGCGGATCGCAAATCCTTTGTTGCGGCCTGGTTTGTGGATACCCGCCTGGGGTATGCCGGGGCTGCGGATTTTACCTGCCAGTGCCATGTGCGGGCCGTCAGCGACTGCCCGCCTTACGGATAAAATCGCGGATCATCCGGAAATAGTCCAGCCCGGCCCGGATCATGATATCATTGTGATTGGCGTTTTCAACAATTTCAAGGGCTTTGGTCTCAGACGGGCATTTTTGATAGAGATCCTGTCCATGGGAAAGGGGGATAATGTGATCAAACCGGGCATGGACAATCAGTGCTGGTCCCTTGTATTTTGCGATTTTTTCTGCGTTGGAAAAAACAGCCGATTCCTTGATTCCCAAAGCCCGGGCATCCATGCCCAGGTGTTGGAGCAAAGACACGGTATGGGCGAAACCGCTTTCAATCACAATGCCGGCCATGGCTTCGGGCCTGGATGCGGCCAGTTCCAGGGCGGATGCGCTTCCCAGGGATCGTCCCATGACCCACAAGGGCCCGGTCCGGCCGTTTTTCTTCATCCAGTCGGCGGCCGCATCCAGTATCCCGTGGGCATCTGAAAGCATGGCAGACACGGTGGGCGATCCCGTGCTTTTGCCATAACCCCGGTAATCGGCCACAAAAAGGCTTAGCCCGTGATCATTGTACACCGGTCCCACGGGATCATAATCAGCGGCAATTTCGCCGTTTCCGTGGAAAAACAGAATGTGGGGCTGGTCTTTGGCGGCCGGGTAAAAACGGCACCCCAGATTCACCCCGTCTTCGGCAGCCATGTCTATATCCACGACCCCTGCAGGGGGAGGCGTGTGCGGGGCTTTTCGCGGATGAAACAGCATCTGTAAAATTTCCGGCCGGTCCAGAATCGCGGCTTGTGAATTCTGCATCTTTATTCCTCCTTGGTTATGGGATATCCGCATGAAAATGGATTAATCCATTTTATCTTTTTTTGCCCGCCCGGTAAATACAACCCGAAAAAACCCCGTCCAGATGACCCGAATCCGGCATATTCGGCCCATGGGTGAAACCCAATTTTTGCATTTGTAAAATATCTTGATATCCTGTTGTGTATCCGGTAAAAATGAGCTTGCCACAAAAGATAAAAGACCGGGTTTTCCGGCTGATCCATTTTAATGAAGGTATATTTCATGAAGATTTTTTCCACAGCCACATCCCCCAGCCACCGCTCGTCTGCCGCATCCGGCGGATTTACCCTTATTGAACTCATGGTGGTCATCGTTATATTAAGCATCCTGGCCGTTTACATGGTCCCCAGAATCATGGGCCGGCCGGAACAGGCCAAGCAGCTTAAGGCCAGAATCGATATCCAGGCCCTGGAAA
>JAGTVF010000169.1 GCA_018224315.1 Desulfobacterales bacterium
AGCGACACCACATCAAACACCTCGTAAAGCAGAAAATCCACGTGTCTTTCATCTACAAACCGGGTTGCCACAATATCCTTCCTTTCGTTTCCTTTTTTTGAAACCACCGGGTTTTTGGGATGGCAAACACCTGTCAGTGATCCCCGCCCCCGGCCTTTTCCTGTTTTTGCTGCTGAAGCTGACGCCACTGCATTTTGCCGGTACCGCTTTTGGGCCCCTCTTTGACGAATTCAACGAAAAAACCCGGGAATCTGACAAGCACTGTTTCAATGTAGCATACGCTGTTGTTGATCAAAACAATGCTTTTTTGGCATGAATTTTTAAAAAACCGGAAAAGAGGCGATTATGCCTTGACCCGAGGCCGGGTTTCTGGGAAAATTATCTGAAATTCAAGAAAAACAGCCCGCCAGCAACACATAAGGAGAACAGCCAAGATGGACCTCAAAGCGTATTGCCCGGAAAAATTGCTTGCCCCTGAAAAAGCGGTGAAAAAAATCAAAAACGGCAGCCGGGTGTTTATCGGAACAGGCTGCGGCGAACCCCAGCAGCTGATCCGCTCCATGGTGGAAGATGAAAGCATCCAGGACATTGTGGTCTACCAGATGCTGTCTTCAACCTTTGCCCAGTATATTAATGATCCATATTTCACCTCCCGGTTTTCCTTAAAGCTCTTTTTTATCAGCCTGCACATGCGCCAGGCCGCTTTTGAGGGCAAAATCGACTATATTCCGGCCTATCTCTCCCAGATCCCGGAGCTGTTTAACACCCGGCAGATCGGCCTGGACGTGGCCTTAATCCAGGTCAGCCCGCCGGACCGCTACGGCTACTGCAGCCTGGGCATCTCGGTTGACATCACGGTTTCGGGCATGAGCAACGCCCCCCTTGTCATTGCCCAGGTCAACCCCCGGATGCCCCGCACATGGGGAGACGGATTTGTCCATGTCGATGACATCCACTATCTGGTCCAGTTTGAAGAGCCCCTGGTCTCCGCCCTGCCGGAGGTCAAAAACCAGGAAATTGTCGCGCGCATTTCCCAGTACATCAACCAGCTCGTTGATGACGGCTCCACCCTCCAGGTGGGATTCGGCCATCTACCCAACTATATTTTGCCGCATTTAAGCGGCAAAAAGGACCTCGGCATTCACACCCAGGTGATCACAGACGGATTTCTGCCCCTGTTTGAGAAAGGTGTGGTCACCAACAAGAAAAAAAACTATCTTCCCAACCGGGTGGTGGCCTCCCTGTGCATGGGATCGGATCAGCTTTACCAATTCATGGACAACAACCCCATGTTTTATTTCCGGGTGGCCGATTTTGTCAACGATCCCAACATCATCGCCAAAAACGACCATTTGATCTCCATTAGTTCCGCCCTGGAAATCGACCTGACCGGCCAGATCTGCACGGACTCCAAGGGTTATATCTTCTACAGCGGCATCGGCGACCAGGTGGACTTTATCCGGGGCAGCAAGATGTCGAGAAACGGATTTTCCATCATTGCCCTGCCCTCCACGGCTCAGGGCGGCAAGGTCTCGCGCATTGTGCCCCATTTAAGCGAGGGCGCCGGCGTGGCCACCACCCGCGGCGACGTGGATATCGTGGTCACGGAATACGGGATTGCCGAACTCCACGGCAAGGGCATCTACCAGCGGGTCATGGAACTGGCCCAGATCGCCCACCCCAAGTTCCGGGAATGGCTCATTGAAGAAGCCAAGAAGCGGCACTACATCTTCGGCGACCAAATCCCGCCCAGCAAGCAGGATCTGATGTTTCTGGAAAATTACAAAGACCACCTGGATCTGGAAAGCGGAAAAACCGTGGAATTCCGGCCCCTTTTACCATCAGATGAGTTTGCCACCCGCAATTTCTACTATTCGCTCCAGGAAAGCACGGTGTTTTACCGCTTTTTTTACCGCCGCAAGATCTTTTCCCGGGAAATGCTGCAAAAGCAGTGGGCCTCTGTGGACTATCACCAGAACATGACCGTCATCGGAATGATTCAGCGCGGCAAGCACAGGGAAATTATTGCCATCGGCTCCTACGGCCAGATGGAAGATGAAGTGGCAGAGGTGGCTTTCGTGGTCAAGGAAGAATACCAGGGCCAGGGCATTGGCAGCTACATGCTGGCCCTTCTGGAAAAAATCGCCCGGGAAAACAAGTACAAAGCCTTTACCGCAACGGTGTTAAGCGAAAACAAGGCCATGGTCCATGTTTTTGAAAAACGCTATCCCCATGCCAAAATCAAGCGCGGCTACTCCGGGGAGGTCGACATCCACATGCCCTTTGACCCCCATGAAAACCCGGCTGAAAACAAAAAGGACAAAAATCAGCCGGATCCGCAATAACGGGCCTTGATTTTTTCCCGGTCCGGGCTGCCGTCTGATCTGACCGGAAAATCGGTGACCACTTCAACATAATGGGGTTTTTTGTAACGGGCAATGCGGCTGCCCACAAACCCGATGAGTTCCTCCGCCCCCAGGCTGGCCCCGGGTTTCAGCCGGCACACCGCCTTGATCCCCTCTTTCCATTTGGGATCCGGCACACCAAAAACCACGACCATATCCACTGCCGGATGCTCCAGAATCACCTTTTCCACTTCCGCAGGATAAACATTTTCCCCTCCGGGCTTGATCAGCTCCTTTTCCGCCATCCGGCCGGTATAAAACAAAAACCCGTTTTCATCAAAACGCCCCGTGTCTCCGGTATGATGCCAGCCGCTGCGGAATGTATGCGCGTTGTCTTCGGGCAGGTTCCAGTAGCCCTGAAACACCAGTGGCCCCCGGATGACAATCTCGCCGGATTCGCCCGGCGGAAGAAACCCGCCGGTGTCGTCCACTGTGCGCACGTCTGCCAGCACCACCGGCTTTCCGGCTGATCCCGGAGCGTCGTTGTAAGGCCCGATGGTGGCCAGCAGCGAGGTTTCGGTCTGGCCGTACATGCAGTAATAGGTACCTCCTGTCATCTGCTGATACTGCTCGATGTCTTCTGCTGCTGCCAGGCCAACAACCGACCGGAGCGATGAAATGTCGCGGTTCTTTTCTGCTGCGGCCTTTAAAAACGATGAGAGGATCGGCGGAAAATCAAAAAACAGGGAGGCGCCCAACTCTTCTGTCAACCCTGCGGCCCTGTCGGCATCAAACCGGCTCATGTTCACATTCAGCGCCCCCGCCTGAAACGCGGCCACTGCCATGAAAAGACCGGCTACGTGAAACAGCGGCAGAAGGCTTAAGTGCACATCCTTTTCAGACAGGGCAAAATAATAGTCCAGGTGAAGCCCGGCGCAAAGCAGGTTTTCATGGCTCAAAAGCGCGCCCCTGGGCCGCCCGGCCACCGCAGCGGTATGGATGATCACAAATCCGTCGCCGCTGCCAGTGTCTTCGGGCACAGCAGGGTTTCGGCCTTCTGCAAGGGCGGCAAGTGTTCCGAATGCCCCGGCATCGGACTTTAAGTTGTAGCACTGCTGCAGCGAAGGCAGATCCATCAGGCGCTCCTTTAGCATATCCTGAAACTCGGCGTCTGCAAACATGAGCTTGGGCGAACAATCGTTTAAATTATAGCAGATCTCATCTGCGCTCAGCCGCCAGTTTATCGGAAGCATAACCGCCCCGGCAGCTGCCGCGGCACCAAAGAGCAGAAAAAACTCAATGCTGTTTTTTCCCAGCACCCCCAGCCGGTCGCCTTTTTCCACCCCCGCAGCCTTGAGTCCGGAGTAAAGAGCGTCCACGCGGGTTTTTATATCCCGGAATGTGAACGTCTCGCCGGTGTCAACCTCGTACCAGGCCCCGGCATTCGGAAAAGCCGCTGCATTGCGCGTGATCTGATCATAGAACGTAAAATTGTAAAGTTTCATGGCTGTATTTCCGGTAAATGTATTTGGATACGGATCAATTGGCTATTTCACCGTAGTCACGGGGCAAGGCGCCTTTAAAATAATAAACTGCGCCGTGGAGCCCAGAATAATCTTCTGGGTCCGGGATTTTTTCCTGACCCCCACGAAGATCAGATCGATTTCGTTTTCCGCGGCAAAGCGCACCAGATCCTCGCCCGGCGTCATCCCCCGGGCGAGCTGGTGGGTCTGGCAATCCACTCCCTTTTCCTTCATAAACCGCCCGGCCTCATTCAGGCTCTTGTCCACGGTGGCAATCTGCTCGAAGCTCTCGCCCGATCCGCCTTCCATGGAAGTGACGATCAAAACCCGGGCATTAAAAAACAGGGCATGCTCCCGGGCAAGAGACAGGGCCGCCTTCGAGGCTTTTGTCCGGTTGTAGCCGACCAGTATTTTCATCAGATCATTCCTTTTCTACATCCATCTTTTCCGCCGCTTATAAGACTTGACTTCCTTGAATGATTTGCGTCCCCCCGCCCGGGTCAGACCCATGTAGAACTCCTTTACATCCGGGTTTTGCTTCAATTCCCCTGCCGGCCCCTCCAGCACGATCCGGCCGGTTTCCATGATATAGGCATACTGGGATATTTCCAGGGCGATCCTGGCGTTTTGCTCCACCAGCAGGATGGTGGTATTCAGATCCCTGTTGATGGCGGCAATGTTTTCAAAAATCTCCTTTACCAGAAGCGGGGCCAGGCCCAGGGACGGCTCGTCGAGCATCAGCACCTTGGGTGCGGCCATCAGGGCCCTTGCAATCACGATCATCTGCTGCTCTCCGCCGGAACAATAGCCTGCAAGCCTTTTGGGAATGTTGGCCAGCCGCGGAAAATGCTGATACATCAGTTCATGGTCTTCACGGATTTTCTGCTGACCGTCTTTGCGGGTCACCGAACCCACCCAGATGTTTTCATCCACTGTCAGGTGTTTGAAAACACGGCGCTCCTCGGGCACCATCACCGCCCCCTGCCTTACCACATACGTTCCCAGCACGTTTGTGATGTCTTGGCCCCGGAACCGGATGTAGCCGTCGCGGATGTAGCCGTTTTCAGGTTTGAGCAGCCCGCTGATGGCCCGCAGCGTGGTCGTCTTGCCAGCCCCGTTGGTACCCAGAAGGGATACAATGCCGCCTTCGGCCACCTTGAGGCTCACGCCCCTTAAAACCTGAACAATATCGTTGTAGACCACCTCAATATTGTTGACTTCCAGCAAAGGATCGTCCTGTTTCGTTTCCATCAATATTTACACCCGCTTTTCAGGCATTTTTAAAAAACCCCCTTTACGCCGGGCCCGGTGCAAAGGGGGTCTGAAACCCACTGCTTTGTTACTTGATTTTCTCCGGGTATTCCGAGATAAACGGCTTGCCTTCTGCACGAAACTCCCCGTCCTGAACCACATAGAGCTGCAGGGTGTCAACTCCCTGCTGATCGTCTTTCGAATATGTTACCGGCCCCACGGCTGTCTGCGAGTAAAAGGCGTTCATTCCGTTCATGTCAAGCAGTTCCTTGTAAAGGTTTTCCCTGGTGATTTCCTTTCCCTTGGCTTTGGCACGTTTTATAACCTCCGTGGTAATTTCCGCCACAAGTATGCCTGCTGCATAATTATGTGAATTGGCAGTTTTTTCGTCCCTGCCATATCTTTCGGCAAGGTCAAGCTGGGCATCGGCTCCTGCGCTGGACTCACTTGTGGTTATAAACGAAGTTGTCCAGTAGAAATTCTCCGCGGCATCCCCTGCCAGGGCCACCAAGTCGTTTCCGCCGGTGTAATGCGCACCCAGAAACGTTATTTTCCCTTTTTCGCCAAAGCTTTGGGCAACCAGCCCCAGGATGTTTGCCCCCTTGAGCATCGTGGCCACCGGCGACTGCACGGTCTGGCTGATGACGTACTGAACCCCCTTGCTCCTCCACCTCTGGAGCATACCCGTAACATCCAGGTCCTGTCCGTGTTCAACGGTCTCCACAATCTCTATGTCAAGACCGGCTTCAATGGCTTTTTCAACGTCTTTCACCGGCTCTCTGCCGAATGCGGACGGATGAACGTACATGGCCACCTTTGGCGTGCCGCCTTCATGGTGGTCCACCACATATTCGGCAAGGCCGATGTTTTGCGCGGAATACGATGCAATGGGCAGGAAAATGTAATCCGAACCCTCTATGTTGCCTGCGTGATACGAAGCCGGCAGAGTAGGCATTTCAACTTCCTCGAAATCCCGCTTCAGTGCCAGGGTGCTGCCGGTGGAATAATTGAGGTAAAAGACAATGCCCATATCCAGAAATTCTTCAAAGTTTCGTTTGGTGATGGCTGTCTCATACTTGTCATCCCGGATGGTGCAATCGACTGTATCGTCTCCCAGCAGGTTCATGTCATTGACATACCGGAAATAATCTTCCACTCCCTTTGAATAAGGATTTCCCGCATCCGAGGTCGGGCCGGTGATGGCAAGGGACAGCGCTGTTTTGTAAACCTCTCCGGCCATGGCAGACCCGGGCGCAGCCAGCATCAGTGCCGCCGCTGCAACAACCAACCATATGCTGATTTTTTTGGTTTTCATTTCCCCCTCCTTAGATTTGACTTTTTTAAACGGCTCCGGGCAAAAGCCCTGCAAGCCAGGGGCCGCAGATCAGTATCTGAACGGCCAAAGCTTTACATAAGAACGTATGATCCGCCACCAGTTGGCGATACCGCGCGGTTCAAATATAAGGAATAACACAATGACCAGACCAAAACTCAACGGCCGCAGTCCGGTGGCCAGGTCCAGCGATGAGGGCAGAATCCCTCCGGCCCATTGCGCAAGGGATTCCACCTGAAGATCCAGAATCCGGATTGCCGCCGGGCCGAAAAGGCATCCTGTGACCTGACCCAGGCCGCCCACGATGGTCATGGCCAGATACTGAATGGACTCATGGAGGGTAAAGGTCTCAAAACCCGCACCCCGGTTGAGATAGGCCTGCAGGGCGCCTGCGATGCCGGCGAAAAACCCCGCCAGACCGAATGCAAAAACCTTTGTCAATCCGGGGTGCATGCCCATGGCATCGGCTGCGCGGTCATTGTCGCGGACAGCCACCAGGCTGCGTCCATATCGGGTGCGCAAAATATTGCGAACCCCCAAACCAGAAACAACCACGGTAACCAGAAGCGCATAATACCAGAACATGTAATGCTGAGAACGGCCCACCTCGCCTGAAAACCAGTGCACACGGCCCACATACATGAACTGCCCCTGGTTGAACAATTCCATGGACCCGATGACCCACTGAAATATCAACTGAAAGGACAGCGTTGCCATAAGCAGGTACAAATGCCGCAACCGCAGGGCCGGCAGACCCACTATCAAACCCATGGCCGCCCCCGTGAACCCGGATAAAAGAATCATCAGGGGCCAGGCATGGGTGATGAGCACATGCTGATCTCCGATAACCCCGGCAACAGCGGCCACTGTATACGCGCCCACCCCCATGAAGGCTGCATGGCCCACTGAAATCTGACCGGCAAACCCGGTGACCAGATTTAACCCGTAGACCGCAATGACCGCGATCAGGATATTGTCGACCACCAGCATGTGCTTGGTGGAAAGTTCGATGAAATAAGGCCATGAAAACAAAACAACCAGAAAGAGCGCAAAGATCAGACGGTCGGTATGGGTGGCAAAAATCCGCTGCTCCTGCCGGTAGGTGGTAAAATAATTGCCTGTGGCCATCCAGCGATTTGCTGACATCATCTACACCCGTTCAATTTCATGTGTACCGAACAAACCGTGGGGCTTGAACAAAAGGATCACCAGCAGCACAATATAGGGCAGAAGGCTTGCGGTGCCGCTCAACCCCCAGTTACCGTCGAGATACCCGCTTGCAAACTGCTGGATCAGGCCCATGATGATTCCGGCGGCCACGGCGCCCGGGAGGGAATCCAGCCCTCCGAGTATAACAACCGGAAACACGATGATGCCGAAGGCATGCAGCGTATCAAAGTTAAGACCCACGATATTGCCAAGAATCCCGCCGGCAGCCGCGGCCGTCAGGCCTGCGGTGGCCCATGCCAGGCCAAACACCCTGGGCACTGAAATGCCGATGGACATGGATGCCATCTGGTCATCGGAGACCGCGCGCATGGAAATGCCCACGGTGGACTTCCTGAAAAACCAGGAAAACACCCCGATGAGCAGAAACGTGATCACCACCCCCGCAACCTGGGTATAGGAAATATAGATCCCCTGGAAAACAATGGGCTGGGATGGCAGAAACGAGGGGAAAGAGAGATTTTCAGAGCCATATGGGGTCAGATAGATCACCCCGTCGATAATCGACATCAGGCCGATGGTCACCATGATCACCGAGATAATCGGCTCTCCGATCAGACGGCGCAGAAAGATTCTCTCCACGCTCATGGCCAGGAAAAACATCAGTATCATGCTCAGCACAAATGAAAGATAAATGGGTATGTGGCAATAAACCGTGAGCGTGTATGTGATGTATGCCCCTGCTGCGATGAGCTGGCCGTGGGCCAGATTGAGCACCCGGGAGGACTTGTAGATGAGCACAAATCCGATGGCCGCCAGGGCATAGATGGAGCCCACCACAATTCCGCTGACCACTAACTGGAAAAAATAAGTCATGGGTTTTCTTCCATTGTATAGAATG
Organism: Desulfobacterales bacterium; assembly: GCA_018224315.1. Classification (GTDB taxonomy): domain Bacteria; phylum Desulfobacterota; class Desulfobacteria; order Desulfobacterales; family Desulfosalsimonadaceae; genus Desulfosalsimonas. The sequence goes on from JAGTVF010000169.1 coordinate 8,521, forward strand.
CAAGTTTGGTTTTCACGGTGGCGGTCTGCCCGTCCTGATACT